>DATCBR010000001.1:0-2923 GCA_036511765.1 Acidobacteriaceae bacterium
TCTCCCGCACCCTCTTCCCGCTCGGCGAAATGGAAAAGCCCGCCGTCCGCACCATGGCCGCCGAGGCCGGCCTCGCCCTCGCGCAGAAGCCCGACTCGCAGGAGATCTGCTTCATCCCCGGCGGCGACTACTCCGTCTTCCTCCGCGCCTACCTTAGCGAGCAGGACCAGGAGCTTCCCCACTCCGCCGGCGAACTCATCACCACCACCGGCGAGGTCGTCGGCAAGCACGAAGGCATCCACGCCTTCACCGTCGGCCAGCGCAAGGGACTTGGAAACCTGACAGGGAACAGGGAGCAGGGAACGGGGAACACGAGTCCCAGTTACGTCCTTAGCATCCACCCCGATTCGCACCGCGTCACCGTCGGCGCGGACGAAGAGCTCTACTCGCGCGACTTACGCGCCAACCGGCTCAACTGGATATCCATCCCATTGCTTGCTCCCGGCGAAGAGCTACGCGCGCAGGTCAAGATCCGCCACCGCCACGAGCCCGCATGGGCCACCCTCCGCGGCGTCCGCAGCAGCGACTCTGGATGCCCCACATCTCGCAGAGATGTGGGAGATTCTGCCACCGGTCTGGATGGAGCCGCCGCAGTGACTGCAATCCACGCCACCTTCGACGAGCCGCAGCGCGCCATCACACCCGGCCAGTCCGCCGTCTTCTACCAGAACGATGAAGTCCTCGGCGGCGGCTGGATCTACTGACCATTCGAATGCCGTCATCCCGAGCGAAGCCGCGCAAGCGGCGAAGTCGAGGGCCCCCCGCATTTGCTTTTGTCATTCCGCGCAGCCTCCGGGTTGCTATCCTTACGTCTGGTACTTATGAGCCTGAAAGCAAAAATGGAAGCCGTGATCTACGCCTCGGAAGAGCCGGTCACGCTCGCGCAACTGGTCAGCCTCCTCGGCGAAGAGGCCCAAGCCGAGCTCGACCGCATCGCAGAGGCACAGCAGTCGCTCGCCCTGAACGATCGCAATGACGACGACGCCAGCGACAGCGCCGTAGCAACGGAAGACCCCGCGCCCGTCGAAGAACCCGTCGCTGCTGCATCCGACTCCAGCGAATCCGCCCCCACCGAACCCGACGCAACCGCCGCCACCAAAGCCGAAAAGGTCCGCGCCCAGAAGCTGCGCGCCTTCTTCCGCGCCGAACTCGACTCGCTCCTCGCCGACTACTCCGCGCCGGACTCCAACCGCGGCATCGAGATCCGCGAGATCGCCGGAGGCTTCCGCTTCGCCACCAAGCCTGAGTGCCACGACGCCGTCCGCGGCTTCGTCAAATCGCTCAAGCCACCGTTCAGGCTCTCCCTGCCCGCGCTCGAAACCCTCGCCGTCATCGCCTACAAGCAGCCCGTCACCGCGCCCGAGATCTCCGAGATTCGCGGCGTTGACTCCTCCGGCACGCTCGCCTCTCTCATCACCCGCAAGCTCATCACCACCGCCGGCCGCAAGCAGGTCATTGGCCGTCCCATGCTCTACAAGACCAGCAAGGACTTCCTCCTCAAGTTCGGCCTCAAAGACCTCAACGAGCTGCCCAGCATCGAAGAGTTTGAGAAGCTGGCCGGCCAGTTCGCCGAACAGGAGGACCTCCCCATGTCCGAGACATCGCAGCAGCTCGAATCCGAGCGGAACACGCACGCACCGCAGGCAGATGGCTTCAACGCCGAGGAAGACTCCGCCGGCGACATCTCTGGCGCGGCCTCCAATGTCTCCGAGGAAACCGGCGACCGCGCCTCAGTCGATGGCCGCATCGCTTCACTCCCTCCCAACTACGCCGCCGAAGACCTGGCCGACGACCCCAGCGCGCAGGAAGCCGCCATTCAGACCGACGAGGATACTGAGTAGGGCGTGTTGCTCGGTTTTTTGTCTTGTTAAGGGCACCGGCTTCAGGCCGTGCCCTTAATTAAACCGATCCCGTGGCGCGATCCCACCCAAGCGGAGCTTGGGTGTGGCACCCGCACCCGGCGGGTGGGACAGGCTTGACAGCTTTGGCCGATGTTGCGAGAACCGCAGAGCGGCGTTCTGCGTAACGATCTTCAACTCGCTGCGGAGGTTGTGTGTGAATCATAGAGGGTGCATTCTTCTGATCTCTGTTACTCTCTGCGCACGCTTACCCACGCTTGGTCAAAGCGCGGCGCAGGCGACGTCCCTCCACTCGATGGCAGCGGATGAGCATCCGTCGTTTGCGGTGGCGACGATCAAGCCGCGTGACCCGAATGGGCGGGGAGGATTGGCAGTTGCAGGCGACGAGGTTGGCTTCTACAGCGTGTCCGTTCTAGAGCTCATTACGTTTGCATACTCCGGCAATCGCGCGCAGCTCGTTGGCGGCCCCGATTGGATACGCGAGGCGAGATACGACATTGATGGCAAGGCGGATATTGAAGGCAAACCGAACCTCGCCCAGCAGAAGGAGATGGCCCAGAAACTCCTGGCCGATCGTTTCCAACTAAAATTCCACCGCGGGATACGCGAGCAGCCCGTGTATGCCATTCGCGTTGCGAAGGGCGGACCCAAACTCGCGCCTGCCGCTGATCCAAGTGGTGAGACGGAGGAAGATGCCGCGGGGCACGGTGTGGAGACTACGCGCACCTACACAAGCGCATCCATCGCTTACTTCGCCTCGATGACGCAAATGCTTTTTTTCGTAGACCGCCCGTTGGTAGATCAGACTGGACTGACCGGACGATACGATTTCAAACTCCGCTACACCTACGATGAAGCCCACGCGACGGATCCGAACGCGCCGCCGGGTTTGTTTACGGCAGTACAGGAACAGCTTGGGCTGAAGTTGGAGCCGACCAAGGCGCCGGTGGAAGTATTTGCGATCGATAGCGTGGAGAGACCGGGAGAGAATTAGCGAGCATCTGCCCCTAGCGAATGGGAGGCGGCATTCCGCTATACTGCATGTACGGTGAATTGCCGTACAT
>DATCBR010000002.1:0-7709 GCA_036511765.1 Acidobacteriaceae bacterium
AATGCGCTCGTCGGCGATGAGCATTTCGACCTGGCTCACTTCGATGAGCAACGCCTGAAACACTCCGCGCGGAAACCCAGCCCGCCGTACCAGGGCCTCGATTGCCAGGGCGCACCGCGGCACATTCTCGGCGTGTTTCAGCAGCCCGACATTGCCCGCGATCAACGCCGGCGCGAGAAATCGAAACACTTGCCACAGGGGAAAATTCCACGGCATGATTGCGAGCACGACGCCCAGCGGGTCCCAGCGCACATAGGCTTCATTCGCGCCGATGTCCACCGGCTCCGGAGCGAGAATGCGCGCCGCCCGTTCGGCATAATAGCGACAGCCGAGCGCGCACTTCGCCACCTCGGCGCGCGCCTGTGCAATTGGCTTGCCCATTTCGGAGGTGATAAGCCCCGCCAGCTCTTCTGTCTCGGAATCCAGCAGGCTGGCCAGTTTGTTCATCCACAGCTCGCGATGGCTCAGCGGCACACTTGCGTAGCCCTCAAACGCCGAGCGCGCGAGCGCGATCTTCTCCGCTGCTGCTTCGTCGCTGATGGGTGCAAAGCTCTTCAGCAACGCGCCATTGGCCGGATTGATGGATTGGATCGCCATACTGATCTTGGATGCAAAAGCGTTCTATTCTGTCGCAAGTTGCGCCAGCGCCTCCGCCAGCACACGTGTGCCGTTAGCGATGTCCTCGGGCTTGGCATACTCATCCGGCCTGTGGCTGACGCCGCCGCGGCACGGGATAAAGATCATCGCGATCGGCGCAATCTGCGCCATGAAGAGCGAGTCGTGATAGGCACGGCTGACCATGTGCTTCGGCTCGATCCCGTCTGCGCGGCAGACATCGTCGATCACCTGAACCATGTGCGCCGAGGAGAGCGCCGGCTGGTCCGCATTGATCAGGGTCTCGACTATCTTCACCTCGCGGCGCCTGCCAATCTCCTCAATGTCCGCCCGCACCGCCTGCATCACGCCTTCGCGGCGCGCCGGATCGATGTCGCGGATGTCCACCTGCAGCGTCACGCGGCTGGGCACGCTGTTCACCGCGCCGGGGAAGACATCGCATGTGCCCACAGTGGCCACCGTATCGATGGCGCGCGTGGCCAGCGCATGTCTTTCAAGTGACAGAATCACCTCGGCGGCCGCGCACAACGCATCCCTGCGGTCGGGCATCAGCAGCGCACCCGCATGGCCACCCAGCCCTTCGATGGTGAAGCGATAGCTGGCGGGCGCAGCAATCGCCGTAACAATCCCGATGGAAATCCCTTCGCGCTCCAGCAGCGGCCCCTGCTCAATGTGCAGCTCCACCCACGCGTGATAGAAGCCCTTCGGCAACTTCACGCTCTCCAACTTTCCACTGAAACCAGCCGTCGCGCGCACCTCAGCCAGCGTCTCCTCTTCCGCGCCGCGCTGCGCGCCATGCAGCCCGTCGGCCTTCGCCGCATCGAGGATGCCGCCCAGCAGCCTGCTGCCCAGGCAGCCGATACCAAAGCGCGTCGGCTCCTCCGATGTCAGCAGCACCAGCTCAATGGACCGTCTTGGCCGCACACCGCTGCGCTGCAGCGCGCGGATCGCCTCCAAGCCGCCAATCACTCCCACCGTTCCGTCATACATCCCCGCATGTGGAATCGCGTCGATATGCGAGCCGGTCGCCACCGCCGGCAGATCGGGTTCCGTGCCTGCCCAGCGGAAGAACGTGTTGCCGACGGCATCTTCGTGGATCGCGAGACCGGCTTCCGTCGCAAGCTGCTTCAGCCATGCGCGCGCGCTCAGGTCGTCCGGCGTAAAGACGATGCGCGTCACCGCCGTGCCCAGCGGCGACGGCTCCGCATGGGTGAAGGTGGCCAACATTTGAAGGTCAGCGAGCAGCCGCGCGGAGTCGATCTCGATGCTCATAGCTGCCTCCGTCGCCTTCATCCCAGCGGATGCCGGTTCCAGTCTTTGTAGATAAGATACTTTGCCGGCTGCCTGCCAATCGCGCCGAACCACTGCGGGCAGAACGGCGCCATCCAGATAAAGTCCCCGGCAGTGACTGGATACCATGCATCCCCCAGGCGGTAGATGCCGCCGCCTTCCAGCATCAGCAAACCATGCTCCATCACATGCATCTCCACCTGACTCAGCGACGCGCCGGGCTGATATGTCATCGTGTTCACGGCAAAGTCGAAACTGGGCGAATCCGGGAGCAGGGCCCGCACCTGCAGATCGGGGTCGCCATTCAGAGCGGTCGCAGCCGCGTCAGCCTCGCGGCACACGATCAACTCCGGCGCGGCAACCTTCTCCAGCGGCTGGTACTGCTTCTCGATCACGGCGATGCGCGCCGCTGTGCGTGCTGCTAGTGTCAAGCCGGAGTTCGGCGGCAGGTAGGCATATCCACCCACACCAAGAGAATGCTTGACAGCCTCCGAGGTCAGTTCAACCTCATCCGACAGGACATAAACGAAGCGCTGCGTGCTCGCAGGCGCCAGAGTGCCACCCGCCTCCAGCTCCACCGTGTACTGGGTAAACGCCGCACCCGCAACCGGCGAGATGTGCACGACTGCCGCACCCTTCATCAGCCCGGGCAGCAGCGAGCGGACAAAGCTGTCCGGCGTCTGCAGCAGATGGTCGCGCTGGCTGGAGCTGCGCGTGTGGCCAAGCTTATGCATTTGCGGCCTCCGCATACGCGCGTGCGTTCAGGACGAGCTGGTCGAGCATCGCTCTATCATCGCGCAGCCTCGTCAGGAACTCCAGCCCTGCCGCCAGCGCGGCCTCCACATCTTCTGCCAGCACCGCCTCATCCGGATGATGGCTCACGCCTCCCGGCGTGCGCAGAAAGAGCATCGCGCTGGGCACACGCCGCGCAAGGACCATCGCATCATGGCCCGCGCCGCTGGTCAGAATTCGCGCGGGTCTGCCGGTGGCCTGCAACACAGACTCAGCAACCAGCGAGGCGACCGCCGCATTCATCCAGACCGCGGCCTGGTCCAGCGAGATCTCATGCGTCAGCCTTACTCCGCGCGCGGAAGCGGCCTCCGCTGCAAACCTAAGTAGATGGTCCACCGCTGCCCGGCGCGCCTCGTCCTGCGCATGCCGCACATCCAGCGTCGCCACACACAGGCCCGGCACCACATTCCCCGCGCCGGAAGGCACCTCGATCTTGCCGACCGTCGCCACCAGCCCCGCAGCGGCCGACGCATATCTCTCCACCTCTGCAATCCATGCCACCGCAGCCGCCAGTGCATCCCGGCGCAGCGGCCCCATCGGTGTCGTCCCCGCATGGTTGGCGTGTCCGGCGAAGGTCAGCGTAGCGCGCGTCTGTCCCGCAATCGCATCCACAACCGCCAGCGCCGCGCCTTCACTTTCAAGCACCGGTCCCTGCTCGATATGCAACTCGATATATGCAAATATCCCAGTTTCGAGCACCGCATCGGATAGCTCGCCGGGATCAAGGCCGAAATCGCGCACCGCCTGCGCAACCGAGATGCCATTCGCGTCCCTACGCGCCAACACCTCAGCATTCAACTCGCCGATCAGCGCAAGGCTCCCGAGAAACGGCTTCGCGAACCGCACGCCCTCTTCTTCAGAAAAGCCGACGACCTCGATCGCGTAAGGCATTGCCTTTCCGGCGACGGCGTTCTGCACCGCCAGTGCTTCTACCAGCGCAACGCCCATCACGACGCCGAGAATCCCATCGAACGCGCCCGCATTTGCCACCGTGTCCAGATGCGACCCAATCAGCAGTCGCGGCGCATTCGCCTCCGCACCCTCGAGGACGCCACGCAGATTGCCGGCAGCGTCCACGCGCACGCTCATGCCCGCCGCCTTCATCCAGCCGCGCAGCAGCTCGTGCACTCGATGCATGGAAGGCGCAAGGAAAGGGCGCGTCGTCTCGCCCGGCACCTCCGTGCATTGCGCGATCTCGCGGCACCGCGCGATCACACATTCCGCACGCACGCTCTGCCCTCCACTCAAGAGACGCGCCTCACGCGTGCTTCAATGTGTCCGGCGGGCTCATCCGTCGGCACGAAAATCTCATTCGCATTCTCCTGGCCGAACCGCGCGAGGTCAACCGGCAGGCAGTGCTTGTTCGGCATCACGATATCGATCTGGTCCACTTCGCCGACCCGCTCCAGCACGGCTTTGCCCATCGCATACAACGTCTCTTGCACGGACTTGCTCTTGTGGTCCGCGAAGACCGCCAGCATCGTCTCGCGCAGCGCGGAACGCGTCGCATCGAAGTCCATCTCCTCCGCTGTATACCGCCACCGGGCCGCAACCGCGGTGCAGAAGAGGCGGTCGTTCGTCTCCTTCAGCGTGGTCAGGTCGTCTTGGATGTAGCCCTCAAAGGCCGAGTCGGCGGTCTTCATCACCACCATGCCCTTCAGCCCCGACGTGATCGCAAAGCCGCCACTCTGCGCGCGCGAAACCGTCGTGGTCGCCACTTCGCCCGACCCGCGAATGAAGCTCGTCGGATGCGGCTCGCCGCCTACCGTCAACCGCTTCCATATATGCCCTTCGATGGAAATCTGCACAGAAGACACCTGCGGATTCCGCCCCAGCAGGAAGTCGATCAGGTCCTTGGCGTAGCCCTCCATACTGGTGGCCGCAGACCGCTTCGCCACCGAGTAGACCGTGTTCTTCATCGTGTCCGTCGGCAGTATCTTGCTGTTGTCCCCGTCGTAGTGCGCCGAGTCGAAGTCGCCCGTCAGCAGCACCTGCACCGTCCACTCCCGCAGATCGTTGCCCGCCGGTCCGTGCACCACCTTCATCAGCCGGACGCGGGATTTGCCGTAGCGGTTTTCAGCCAGCTCGATCATGATCGATCTCCTTTACCGAATCTGCCCGCCATCCCCAGACGATCTTCCGATGTTACAAAGAGCGCGCGCCTCAGCTCCCGCGATACGTGCTGTAGCCATTCGCAGAGAGCAGCAGCGGAACATGGTAGTGCTGGTCCGGGTCAGCCACCGTGAACACAATTTCCACATAGGGATAGAGCGTGCGCGTCTGCAATCCGCCAAAGTATGGGCCCGTCTCAAAATGCAGTTTGTAGTCCGCCGCAGCCAGCGCATGCCCCGCCAGCAGTGTGCCGCACCGCCCATCGGAGTCCGTCATCGCGGAACCGATCTTGTGCCACGCGCCATCGCGTTGCTGGTAGAGCGTAATAGCAACGTTCGCTACCGGCCTGCCAAGATGTGTGTCCAGAATGTGGGTCGAAAGTCCCATATACCTGCCCCGGTGAAAGATTGATTGTACGACGGCAGCGCCGATTACCCAGCGGCTTCCAGCCAGCGGCGCAGGCGTAGCTGCGTGATCTGCCGCTGCTGTTCCACCGCCTCGCGCAGCTCCTCATCGGCGGTATAGCCCATGCGCTCGCGCAGCGCCGCAAGGACCTCCTGCGTACTCTTGCCCGAGGCGCAGATCAGAAAGATCCGCCCGAACTTCGCCTCATACTCCCGGTTGCCTTCGGCCAGCGCCAGCTTCGCAGCATCATCCTGCGAGGTCATCGCCGCGCTCTGCTCCCCCGAAGACCAGCGGAGCGACTGCCCGGTCGCGGCCTGCGCATGACGCTCGCCGATGCGTGGATGGCTGTCAAACGCCTCCTGCCAGTCGCCTTCGGGCAGCGCCAGCCACACCGCGTCCGAGGCGGCGAAGAGTGACTCCGGCATCGAGAAGGGCCGCTGGGCAACCAGCCTTCGCGCCCACGCGCGAGACCCGCAGCACGGCAGTATCTCCCTCTCGGCTTCATCGGCCTCCAGCGCGTCCCAGCGGGCGAGAGCTTGGTTCGGTCCGGTCATTCCGCAGGCTCCAATCGCTGCTCATGACCGAATGCAGCCCCCGCAAACCCCGGCGATGCATCTGTTGCTTCGCGTTGATAGACAGGCATGCCACGTAGATATGTCGCCTCAACTCGTCCCTTCAGCCTCTCGCCAACATACGGCGAAATCGGGTGCCGTGTATGAAGATCGCGTTCCGCCGGCACAAACTCCGCGTCCGGATCGAACACCACAAAGCTGGCCTCGCGGCCGGCAGCGAGCGCGCCCGCCCGGTCGCTGAAACCCGCGAGTTGCGCAGGCGCTTGGGACATCCACCGGGCCATGTCGTCCAGCGTAAACCCGCGCTGCGCGGCCCCAGCCCACACGGCGCCCAGCGCCACCGAAAGCGAGGCAATCCCGCCCCAGGCAAGGTCGAAGCGGCCACGATCCGCCAGAGACCGGTCCAGGCGTTTCATCTCCGGCGGGCAGGGCGAGTGGTCCGTGACGACGAGATCGATCAGGCCCTCACTCAGACCCTCCCACAGCTGCTCGCGGTTCGCGCGGCTGCGGATCGGCGGCGCGCACTTCAGCAGCGTCGCCCCGTCCGCGATCTCTTCCGCGGCAAAGTGAAGGTAGTGCGAACAGGTCTCAACCGTAATCGGCAGACCCTCGGCACGCGCCGCGCGAATGTCCGGGAGCGCCAGTGCTGTAGCCAGATGCACGATATGCAGCCGAAAGCGATACCGCCGGCACAGCACAATCATCATGCGGATCGCTTCTACCTCGGCCTCATCCGGCCGCGACGCGAGGTACGTCGCATAGCTGCGCCAGTCGGCGTCGCGCGCGTTCAGCGCGGCAGTCGCCGCTTCGATCGGCTGGGCAAGCTCCGCATGCACCAGCAGCGGCAGGCCGGATGCAGCGATGGCAGGAAGGGCCAGCTCCAACTGCTCGCGGTCGATCATGGTGAACCCGTCGCAACCCGGATAAATCAGGAAGCACTTATACCCACGCACACCGGCCCGCGCCAGCGGCAGAATATGCTCCTGGTTGTCCGCGACCGCCCCGCCCCACGCCGCCCAGTCGATGAGGCACTGATTCGTTCCCGCCGGACCACCGCCGCTTGCAGCAGCGCGTTTGGCCTCCAGCGCGGCCACCGTCGTCGTCTCGGGAAGGCAGTTCAGCGGCATGTCGACCAGCAGCGTGTAACCGCCTGCAGCCGCAGCACGCGTGCCCGTCGCAAAGCCCTCCCACTCCGTGCGGCCCGGCTCGTTGATGTGCACATGCGTATCCACCAGGCCGGGAAGAATGGCGCGCGTGCCGAAGTCCGTCACCTGCACATCCGCGGGCAGCTCCTCCGGCGCGCAGACGGCGCGGATCGTCTCGCCTTCCACCAGCAGCGCGGCGCGGCGCGTCCCCTCAGGCGTTACCACGCGCTCTGCAACGAATGCCCTGCGCCCGTAGCCGCATACCTGTGCCATGCTGGCTATTATCTTCGACCGCAGGCGATGCGTATCACTGGCGGTGCGTATAACTGTAGATGCAGCCATTCCCCCGAATCGAAGAGGCGGCCATCACCACCCTCCAGCCAAATCCGGAGTTCATGCGGCGCGCCATCGCCCTCGCGACGGAGAATGTCGCCCGTGGCGGCGGGCCGTTCGGCTGCGTTGTGGTGCGCGGCGGCGAGATCGTCGCCACCGGCGTCAACCAGGTGACCGCAACCAACGACCCCACAGCCCACGCCGAGGTGGTCGCGGTCCGCGCGGCGTGCCAGGCGCTGGGCACCTTCCAGTTGCGCGGCTGCACCATCTACACCAGTTGCGAGCCCTGCCCCATGTGCCTGGCCGCGCTCTACTGGTCGCGCTGCGACGCCATCTTCTACGCCAATACTGCTGCGGATGCGGCAGCGGCGGGCTTTGACGATTCCTTCCTCTACGCCGAGGTGGCCAGGCCGATCGCCGAACGCACCATTCCCACCGCAAGACT
>DATCBR010000003.1:0-14301 GCA_036511765.1 Acidobacteriaceae bacterium
GGGAGGGGGGGCCCCCCTCCCCCCAGCGAATCACCGCCCCGGCTCCACCCCCGTAGCCCCGGCCAGTCCCACCCGCGAGATCGCCACATCGTCCGGAGACTTCCCTCCGCTGAACGCGACGATCCAATATCCGCCCTTCACCCGCCCGATCACCCCTCCGTTCCACCCAAACTCCCCGGTCATGGGCGGCCGCCCCGCCGTCCCGCTATCCTTCAGCGTATCCGCCATCTCGGCGGCCTTCGCATACGCAATCCCCAGCAGATTCGATCCCTTATCCGTAGCCGTCGGAAGGTCCTTATACCGGCCCACCACCTCCATCTTCGAGCTCCAACCCTGAATCGTCTCTCCCTCAAAATAAGCCACTACAGCAACTCCGCCGATGCCCATCCCGTCCGCCTTAGCCCGCATCGCCGCCAGCGCCGCATCCGCAGTCCGATCAAACCCCTTCGCATCGAACCGCTTCGCCGCAACCGCAGGCAAAGCCATCGCAGCCATCATCACCACCAAAATCAACTTCCGCATTCCGCCTCCTCCAGCTTCCAAACCCCACAACTTTACTCCCTCGCCAAAACCCTCAGCCAGCGCAATCTCCACACACTTCATATACTTGGATCGACGAATGTCACAGCCGTGCCTTTCCGTCAGCAAGTCCATCGAGTCCCCGAATCCAGGAGAAGTGCATGAAGCTATCGCGTTCGCTCGTATCCAGTTGCATCCTCGCGTGTCTCGCGATCCCATCTCTCTCCCAGCAACGAGCTCCAGCAACGCCCCTCATCACGCACGATCCCTACTTCAGCATCTGGTCCAACACCGACAAGCTCACCGATTCCGACACCACACACTGGACCGGAACTCCGCAGCCAATCCAGGGCATCATCCGCATCGACAACAAGCCCTACCGCTTCCTCGGTCTTCACCCCGACAAAGTCCCAGCGATGCTCCAGACCGCAAGCTCCATCACGCCGACCCACACCTTCTACGAGTTCCATCAGGACGGCATCGCCCTCAAGCTAGCCTTCTTCACCCCAGCAATCCTCAGCGACCTCGACCTCCTCTCGCGTCCCGTGACCTATCTCACCTGGTCAGCCTCGTCCACCGACGGCTCCAACCACCAAGTCTCTCTCCTCCTCGACGTCGATCCCTTGATCGCAGTCAACGACGCCAGCGAGCTAGTCACCACCTCCCGCAACCAGACTCTATCGCTCGACGTCCTCTCCGTCGGCTCCCGTGATCAGAGCCTCCTCAACCGCTCCGGCGACAACCTCCGCATCGATTGGGGATACTTCCACCTCGCCGTCGCCCGCGACGAGCACTACACCCTCTTCCTCATCCCACATCCCGCCGACACCTTCGCCACAACCGGCCATCTCCCCTCCGACGACACCATGGGAATGCCGCAACCCGCCAACCGCAGCCCCTCTCTCTCCGCGGTCCTGGACTTCGGCTCCGTCGGCACCCAGCCAGTCGCTCGCCACCTCCTCGTCTCCTACACCGAGAGCTACGCCATCCAATACCTCGAGCGGAATCTGCGACCCTACTGGCAACGCAACAACCTCCCCGTCGAGACCATGCTCGACACCGCCGAGGCCCAATACCCGGCCCTCGAGACACGAGGCACCGCCTTCGACACCGAGCTAACCGCCGACCTCACCAAGACCGCTGGAGCGCACTACGCCGCGATTGCCACCCTGGCCTACCGGCAAGCCATCGCCGCACACAAACTTGTAGCCGACGCCGACGGCGATCCCATGCTCTTCGGCAAAGAAAACTCTTCCAACGGCTGCATCGCCACCGTCGATGTCCTCTACCCCTCCGCGCCGCTATTTCTATTCTTCGAGCCCAAGCTGCTTGAGGCACAACTGCTTCCAGTCCTCGAGTATTCGTCGCTCGCACGCTGGAAGTTCCCGTTCGCTCCCCATGACCTCGGACAATATCCCCTCGCTAACGGCCAGGTCTACGGCGGCGGTGAGAAGACAGAAGACGACCAGATGCCAGTGGAGGAGAGCGGCAACATGCTCATCCTGGTAGACGCCGTCGAACGCGCCGAAGGCAATACGAGACTCGCCCAGCGTTATTGGCCACAACTTACCAAGTGGGCAGAATACCTGAAGGCAAAAGGTCTGGACCCTGAAAATCAATTGACCACAGACGACTTCGCCGGGCACGTAGCCCACAACGCCAATCTCTCCATCAAGGCCATCGAAGCCCTTGCCGCCTACGCCGATCTCGCGCATCTGCTCAAGCAGCCCGACGTCTCAACCGAGTACAAAACCAGCGCGAAGAAGATGGCGGAAAAGTGGATGGTGATGGCGCAGGAAGGCGACCACTACAAGCTCGCCTTCAACAGCCCTGACACCTGGAGCCAGAAGTACAATCTCGTCTGGGATGACCTGCTCGGCTACGATCTCTTCCCGAAGAGTGTCCGCGAGACTGAGATGAAGTTCTACATGACCAAGCTCAATCGCTACGGTCTGCCGCTCGACAGCCGCGCCGACTACACCAAGCTTGACTGGTCCGTCTGGACCGCGACTCTCGCCACGACCCCGGAACAATTCAACGCCATCATCGACCGCATTTATCGATGGACCAACGAGGGCCCAAGCCGAGTTCCTCTAACCGACTGGTACGACACTAAGACCGGCAAGCAGGTCGGCTTTCAAGCCCGCAGCGTAGTTGGCGGAGTCTTCATCAAAGCACTCGCCGACAAGAACCTTACTGCAAAATGGCAACACAAGGACACATCTCTCACGCAGTAAAAAGTTTCCCGCAGCCCAGGCGCGGGAGCGCCGCTCCCCACGATATTGCGTGCCCCATTCATGCGCGTACTTTGCGCATGCGTGGGATCAGGGCGACAACCTGTCTACGCAGGGCAACCCGCGTCCATCCACTTCTTGAAGAGTGAAACTCGATCCGCAGCCCACGGCGCATCCGGCGGCATCGTCCCATCGGACACCGATACATAAACCATCTGCGCATTTGCAGGGACACACATCCACCCAGGATCATCAAGAGCAATCCCCGAGGGCTTCATACATGCAATGTCCCCATCCCGGAAAAGAGGGCGGATATCTGTAGCAAAACTGAGCGCCATAGGTCCTCCTTCATGACTCTGAATTAAATGACTCTACTCCATCTCAAAACCGCCGCCCAGCGCCACCGTCGGCATCGACATCCTCGCCGAAGGCCCGCTACCCGGCCCGCATCGCGCTCGAGGCGACGCCGTCCTCATCTCCGGACCCCTCGGCGATCACGGAATCATCATCCTGTCCGTGCAACCGCGCTTACCCTGCCCTCGACGCCACGGTCTGCACCGTCACCGGCTGCATGGCTTTCAAATAATTGCCATATCCCACCACCACCGTAGAGCCGACCAGCAGGAATAGTCCCAACGCTACAAGCATCTTCGTCCGCCGACTCGTGCCCTTCCACTCCCTCAGCGCCAGTCCCCAAAGCGTAGCGAAGATGATGATGCTAGCCATGTGCAGCGTCCAACTGGAAAAGTCGTACTTGCCCATCTTCGTCTGCCCCATCGAATAGAAGAAGAACTGAAAATACCAGATCACGCCAGCCATTGCCGCGTACAGATAATTGGCCACGAGCGTCCTCGGTCCAATGTGCCCTTTCGCCGACGCGTCGCGTGGGTCGAGGTCCAACACCGTGTCTCCCGATCCGTGGCCAGCGCGCATCGGGTTATGCCCGGCCTCTCCCACGAACTGCCGAATCGAATGATTCTTCACAATCAAAATCACCGACCAGATAAAGTTCGTCGCGAACCCTCCCCACAGCACGACAATCAGGATCGGCAGGTTCTGCCACAGGTCGAGCCGATGATGCGCCAGCAGCACCCCCTTCGCGATCTTGCCAATCGGAGCTCCCGCATCCAGCCCGAACGCAAAGAAGCTGCTCATGATCCCGGCAAAGATCGCCACCGCAATCCCTTTGCCGAACGAGAAGTCCGACTCTCCCGCCTCGATCTTCTCCTCAGGCGTAATCTCCCGTTCCTTCGAGAGACCCGCCGCCCCATTCACCGCCACCGCCACCAGGCACAGCGCCACACCCGCCAGAATAATCTGTCCCGAAGTCTCATGCAGAATCGTATGGATCGAGCCGTCATAAATCGGAGGGATCAGCGTCCCAAACGCCGTGCAAAGTCCCAGCGCAATCGCATACCCCAGCGCGATCCCGAGATACCGAATCGCCAGCCCGAAGGTCAGCCCCCCAATCCCCCAAAGCGAGCCCCACAGTAGCGCATAGTAAATGCTCGAAGAAGGAGCAGCATGCAGGATGCCCGCCACATTGGGCACGAAGATATACGCCAGCACCACCGGCGCGACAATCCAGGCAGCGAACCCCTGGATCAGCCAGTAAATCTCCCACGACCAGCGTTTGATACCGCGAAAGGGGATGAAATTGGTGGCAGAGGCAAAACCACCAATCCAGTGATAAATTACGCCGATAAACGGATTAGGTCCCACTCTTGCCTCATGATGGTTGCAGAATAATCTCTTGGCGTACGATAAACTACAACTCTGAATTGCGTAGGGAAAATATACTCTCTATTGAATTACGCTGTCGAACAAGTCATGCTGCGGAGGCCGTTATGCGAGTTTCGTTGTTCATCACCTGCTACAACGACACTCTATTCCCTTCCACAGGAAAATCCGTAGTCCGCGTCCTCGAGCGCCTCGGCCATACCGTGGATTTCCCTCCCGGCCAAACCTGCTGTGGCCAAATGCATTGGAATACCGGCTATCAGGCCGACGCTCTGCCCCTGCTCCAGCGCTTCGTCGACCAGTTCAGAGCCTCCGAGGTTGTCGTCGTCCCCTCATCTTCCTGCGTCGCCATGATGCGCGATCACTATCCCAAAATGGCTGCAGAGATCGGCGATGCGCGCCTCACCGCGGACGTCGAAGCTCTCCTTCCCAAAGTGTTCGAATTTTCCGAGTTCCTTACCAACCGCCTCGGCCTCGAGGACGTCGGTGCCTACTATCCTCACCGCGTCACCTACCACGCCAGTTGTCACGGCCTCCGCAGTCTGTCGCTCGGCGACGGCCCGCTTCGTCTCCTGAAGGCCGTCCGCGGAATTGACCTCGTTGAACTCGACCGCGTCGAGCAATGCTGCGGCTTCGGAGGAACCTTCGCCATCAAGAATGCGGCAGTCTCCAGCGCCATGCTGGAGGAGAAAACCTCCGCCGTTCTCGACACCAGGGCCGACACCTGCACAGCCTGTGACAACAGCTGTCTCATGCACATTCAGGGAGCGCTCCACCGCCAGCACACCGGTGTAAAAACCCTGCACCTGGCTGAAATTCTCGCCAGTGAGGAAGAGGTGCAAGCGTGAGCGCAGGTCCGCTGGATCCGAAGACCGCGCCTACCTTCCCCATGGCCGCGAAAGCCGCGATGGGCGACTCGCAGTTACGCAGAAACGTGCGTCACGCGACCGATGTGATTCAGGCCAAGCGTGCCCGCGTCGTCGACGAGATGCCCGACTGGCAGGCCCTGCGCGAAGCCGGCAAGCAGATCCGTCAACACGCCATGCAGCATCTCGATTTCTACCTCGAACAATTCGAAGCCAACTGCACCCGAGCCGGTGGCATCGTGCACTGGGCGCGGGATGCAGCCGAGGCGCGCCGTATCGTCGTCAGCCTGGTGAAGCAGAGCGGCTCCGAAGAAGTCATCAAAATCAAGTCGATGACCACCGAAGAAATTCAGCTCAATCCCGCGCTTGAGGCAGCCGGAATCCACCCGTACGAGACCGATCTAGCCGAGTTGATCATTCAGCTAGGCCACGATCAGCCCTCGCATATCGTCGTCCCGGCGCTGCACAAAAATCGCCAGCAGATTCGCGAGATCTTTCAGCGCACCATGCATCTGTCCGAACTCGGCGACCAGCCCCAGGACCTCGCCGACGCAGCGCGAATGTTCTTGCGAGAAAAATTTCTCCGCGTAAAAACCGGAGTCAGCGGCGCGAATTTTCTCATCGCGGAGACCGGAGGTGTCTGCATCGTCGAGAGCGAAGGCAACGGCCGCATGTGCCTCACCCTGCCCGAAACCCTCATCACCATCGCGGGTATCGATAAGGTCCTTCCGCGCTATCAGGACCTCGAAGTCATGCTGCAATTATTGCCACGCTCCGCCACCGGAGAGCGCATGAATCCCTACAACTCCATCTGGACCGGAGTCCGCTCCGACGACGGTCCACGAGCATTTCACGTCGTGCTCATGGACAACGCGCGAACCGAAATCCTTGCCGATGAAGAGTCCCGCCAGACCCTCAACTGCATCCGCTGCGGAGCCTGCCAGAATGTCTGCCCGGTCTATCGCCAGACCGGTGGCCACGCCTATGGCTCGGTCTACGCCGGCCCCATCGGAGCCATCCTCACGCCGCAATTACAAGAGATGCATCACGCCCAGTCCTTGCCGTTCGCCTCTTCGCTCTGCGGAGCCTGTTACGAAGTCTGCCCCGTCAAAATCAATATCCCCGAAGTCCTCATCCATCTGCGCAACAAGGTCGTGCTGCAGAACACCGCGGGCATCGCGGGCCTATTCGACGTCGAAGCCACCGCTATGAAAGCCATGGCCGCGATCTTCCGCAGCGAGCGCCGTTTCAGAGCGGCGCAGCGCCTCGGCCGCATCGCAGAAACTCCCCTCGTGCGCAAAGATGAACAAGGCCTCGGTTGGATCAGCTGGCTGCCCGGCATGCTCGGCGGCTGGTCGCAGTCCCGCGATCTTCAGGAGATGCCCAAAGAGACGTTCCGCGATTGGTGGGAGAAGAGGAGCGGCCATGACAACTGAGAATCAGCTCCCCGCAAGAGATGAAATCCTGCATCGAATTCGCGCAGCCAACGGCGCAACGTCGGACGCCGCAACCGCGCAGAGCGAATGGTCTGCTCTACCTCGTGACTATAAGCGCAGCGCCACGCAACCGCGCGATGCCATCCTCAGCCTGCTCGAAGACCGCCTCCGCGACTACGACGCGCAAGTCATCCGCTCAACCCCCGCCGACCTTCCCCGCAGCATAGCCGAGAGGCTTTCGGCGCGAGGCAAACAGAGGCTCGTCGTGCCCGCCGGATTTCCCGCAGCGTGGCTCCCCCCCAACTTCGCCTTCGTTCTCGATGAGTCCCTGACGCCCGTCGAACTCGATGCAGTCGACGGCGTCATCACAGCCTCCACCGTTGCCATCGCCGAGACAGGAACCGTCGTGCTCCAGAACGTCCCCGGGCAGGGAAGACGGGCCGCTACTCTGGTCCCCGATTACCACCTCTGCCTCGTCCGCGCCGACGATGTCGTCGAGACGGTGCCCGAAGCCATGGCAAAATTGCAGCCAACCGCAGCACTGGCCACCACCTTCGTCTCCGGCCCCTCCGCGACCGCCGACATCGAGATGACCCGCATCAATGGAGTTCACGGCCCGCGCTTTCTGGACGTGATCCTCATTGTTTGAAACTCTGCAAAAGGCCACTGGATTCAAGCTCTAAAGAAAGCAAATTCGATTGTTGTTCCAATAGAGAGTAAATATCTATATAGTAATGAACGATCGCTGTGAGGACTCTATCGATGCCTGAAAATAGGTTGCGCGACGCGGAACGGGTGTGGACGGCTCTGGATGGTTTTCAGATTGAAGTTCCTTCGTGGGGCTTCGCGAATACTGGAACCCGCTTTGGAAAGTTTGTACAGGGTGGTGCAGCAACCACCATCGACGAAAAATTCGCCGATGCGGCCGAGGTGAACGCCTTAACCGGAGCCAGCCCCACCGTAGCGCTCCACGTCCTGTGGGATCTCCCCGAAGGCGCAGCGGACGTCCCAACCATCCAGGCGTTGGAGAAGAAGCACGGCGTGAAGTCGGGCTCCATCAATCCAAACCTGTTTCAGGATGCGGAATACAAGTATGGCTCGATTGCGAATCCGAGTCCGGAGATTCGCGCGATGGCGCTGGGCCATTTGCTCGACTCCGTAGAAATCGGAAGGCAGCTCGGCTCCAAAGATGTTTCCCTCTGGATCGCGGACGGATCGAACTATCCCGGCACCCAAAGCATTCGCAACCGCATTGGCTGGATGGAAGAGGTGCTCGGCGCAACCCACGCCGCCCTCGGCGACGACCAGCGCATGCTCGTCGAGTACAAACCGTTCGAGCCAGCCTTCTATCACACCGATATTGCCGACTGGGGAATGGCCCTCGAGCTCTCTCGCCGTGCCGGCCCCAAAGCCAAAGTGCTCGTCGACACCGGGCATCACTACCAGGGCACCAACATCGAGCAGATTGTTGCCTGGCTGCTCCACCTGGACGCTCTCGGCGGCTTCCACTTCAACGACCGAAAGTACGCGGATGACGATCTCACCCTCGGCTCGATCGATCCCTATCAGGTCTTCCGCATCTTCCACGAAATCCTCAGCGCAGGAAAAGATGAGCAGGCAGAAATCGCCTTCATGATCGACCAGAGCCACAACCTCAAGGGCAAGGTCGAAGCGATGATCCAGTCCGTCGTCACGGCGCAGGAGTTGTATGCGAAGGCCGCGCTGGTCGATCACGCAACGCTCGCAGAACTGCAACAGCAGTGCCGCCTGGTCGAAGCGGAGGAATGTTTCCGCAGCGCGTTCTGGCAGGACGTCCGCCCCATCGTGAGAGATTGGCGCGAGGCGCGAGGCCTGCCGGCAGACCCCTTGAAAGCTCTGGCGGAGAGCGGATATGTAGAGCGGATCTCACAGGAGCGTGGCAGCAAAAACGCCCACAGCGTCTCCAGCTACGCGTAACGCCTTCGCCAAACTGAATTGAAACTCGCTCTGGTTCACATTCCATTAAGGAAACGTCGGTTCTTTATAGGATAATGGAACGGCTGAGTGCTTGTTCCTCCGCGGGAGACTATGCCATTACGCAAAACATCGAAGCGTCTCTACCTGATCCCGGTGCTGTCCAAGGCGCTGGATATCCTCGAGCTTTTGCAGACTGAAAGCCAACCGATGACGCTCGAAGGGATCCATCGGAAGACTCGAATCTCGAAGACAACCGTCTATCGAGTGCTGAAGACCTTTGTGCATCGAGGCTATCTCTCGCAATCCCCGGATGGAACCTATCGCCAGGTCACGCGCACCAAAAAGATGCGCTTCGGCTTCGCCGGCCAGAGTACGGACATGCCCTTCTCGAACGAGGTCACCGAGAGCCTCAAGGACGCCGCCGTCTCCGTCGGTGTCGACCTCCTCGTCCTCGACAACAAATACGATGCAACGACCGCTCTTCAGAATGCTGAAGAGTTCGTCCGCAGCAAAGTAGACGTGATCATCGAATTTCAGGTGGACGAGCACATAGCTCCCATGATCGCGGACAAGATCGCAGCAGCCAACATCCCGCTCATCGCCGTCGACATCCCCCATCCCCACGCCACCTACTTCGGTGTCGACAACTATCGCGTCGGAGTCGAGGCCGGCGAGGCCCTCGCTGCCTACGCAAACCAAAACTGGTCCGGCAAAGTCGATTGGGTGCTCGGTCTCGATCTGCAGGAAGCCGGTCAGCTCGTGCAGAGCAGAATCACCGGCGCCTTCGAGGGCATCCGCAGCGGTATTCCCGATCTTCCCGTCGAGTCCTTCGTCCGCATGGACGGTCGAGGGATGCGCGACCGCAGCAAGAAGCTGGTCTCCGATTTCCTCCTCCGCCACGCCAAGGACAAGCACATCCTCATCGCCACCGCCACCGACTCCAGCGCTCTCGGCGCAGTCGATGCCGTCAATGAACTGAAGCGCTCCCGGCATGTCGCGATCGTCGGCCAGGACTGCATCGCGGAAGTCATCGAAGAGATGCGCAATCCTCGCTCGCCTCTCATCGCCTCCGTCTCCCACGAGACCAGTTCCTATGGCCCGAGCCTCATTCATCTCGGCTTGCTCCTCCTCCGGGGACAAACCGTGCCGCCCTACAACTACGTGGAACATAAACTGGTTACGCGAGAGTCGCTCCAGCAGCCAACCCAATAACGGCATCTCGCTGTCACCATGGAATCAACGCAAACACGGAACGTCGGCCCCTGGCGCGGCACTCCCGCAGGCGCTCTCCCTCCACATCGTTCAGCGCCGCTGCCACGAAGTTTTTCGCGCGCCAACGGACGAAACCCCGACAGCAAATCCACGCCCCAGAATGCTCATTTTTCTCATGAGAAATAGTTGCTGTATTGGTGATAATTATGGAATGATAGGAAAGCGCACGGAGATAGGACGGTTTACGCATGACCACAAAGAGCGGTTTGCACTTTCTTGAAGATCGTTGGGATGACGCGGTTGCTGCCAAGTTGGATGCCCCTGAATTGCTTCGCTACCGGTCGAACCTTTTAGGCTCCGACCTCCGCATCACAAACTTCGGTGGCGGCAATACCAGCTCCAAGCTCGAGCAGATCGATCCGCTCGACGGCAAGAGCAAGCAAATTCTGTGGGTCAAGGGAAGCGGCGGCGACCTCGGCAGCATCAAGCGCTCCGGCTTTGCGACACTCTACATGGAGAAGCTCCTTGCACTCGAGCATGCCTATCGCGGCGTCGATCTCGAAGACGAAATGGTGGACATGTATCCACTCTGCACCTTCGGAAACAACCCCGTTGCCGCATCCATTGACACGCCCCTGCACGGCTTCCTCCCCTTCGCGCACGTCGACCACCTGCACCCCGACTGGGGTATCGCCCTCGCGGCCTCCGCCAACGGCAAAATCAAAATGCAGGAATTCAACAAAGAGTTTGGCCACAAACTCGCCTGGCTCCCCTGGCAGCGCCCCGGCTTCGAGCTCGGCATGATGCTGAAGAAAATCGTCGCAGACACCCCCGGCTGCGACGGCGTCGTCCTCGGCGGCCACGGCCTCTTCACCTGGGGAAACACCCAGCGCGAAAGCTACCTCAACACCATCACCATCATCGATCAGCTCGGACAGTTCATCGAGCGCCACGGCTCTGCCGCAGACCACAAGCACTTCGGCGGCAACATCGTCGAAACCCGCCCCGACCGCGCTCAAATAGCGCTCTCCATCATGCCCTATCTGCGAGGAGTCGTCTCCCGCAAGCAGCGCTGGATCGGAAGCTTCTCCGACCTCCCGCAAGTCCTCCAATTCGTAAACTCCGCGCAGGCAGAGAAGCTCGCGCACCTCGGCACCAGCTGCCCCGACCACTTCATCCGCACCAAGATTCGCCCCATGTTCATCAAGTGGAACCCCTCCGCCGATCCCGCGCAGTTGAAGGAGTTGATCGGAACGGCGCTCGAAACCTACCGTGCCGAATACGCCGAGTACTACAAAAAACATGCACTCAACGACTCGCCCGCACTCCGCGACGCCAGCCCCACCGTAGTCCTCGTGCCCGGCATCGGCATGTTCAGCTTCGGCAAAAATAAAACCGAGTCGCGCATCACAGGAGAGTTCTACATCAACGCCATCGGCGTCATGCAGGGCGCCGGTGCTCTCGGTGCAAATGCAGTATGCAACGACATCCCGCAAGCTGGCCCCGCAGCCTCCGCAGACCAGTTCACGATGTTTTCGAACTACGTCGCTCTGCCCCCCAGCGAGGCCTTCCGCATCGAATACTGGAAGCTCGAAGAGGCGAAGATTCGTCGCCAGCCCCCGGAGAAAGAGCTCAGCCGCAGAGTCGCTCTGATCGTAGGAGGAGGCAGCGGCATCGGTCGTGAGGTCGTCCTTCTCGCCGCCGAACGCGGAGCCCACGTCGTCGTTGCTGACCGCGACGTCAAGGCCGCCGAGGCCGTCGCCAACGAGGCCGCCGCCCTCTACGGCAAGGAGTCAGTCACCTGGACCGGCATCGACATCCGCGATCGCAACGCCATCAAGTCAGCTCTCGACGCCACCATCCGCCAGTTCGGCGGCGTCGATATCCTCATCAACACCGCCGCGCTCTTTCCCTCCTCGCCGGATGGAATCATCAGCGACGCCCAGTGGGCCCTTACCCTCGAAGTCAATGTCACGGCCAACTATCTGCTCACCGACGAGACCGCAAAGATCTTCGCCGAGCAGGGAATCGACGCCAGCGTAGTCCTCACCAGCTCCGCCAACGCCGTCGTCTCCAAGCGCGGCAGCGAAGCCTACGATGTCAGCAAGGCGGCCCTCAGCCACCTCGTCCGCGAGCTGGCCGTCGGCCTCTCCCCGAAGGTCCGAGTCAACGGAATCTCCCCCGCCACCGTCGTCAAAGGCTCCACCATGTTCCCCCGCGATCGCGTCATCGCCTCGCTCAAAAAATACAAACTCCCCTTCGACGAAACTGACACCGACGACGGTCTCCGCAACGAACTCGCGCAGTTCTACGCGACGCGCACGCTAACCCATCAGCCTATCGATCCCAAAGATTGCGCGCAGGCCATTCTCTTTCTCGCCGGCCCGCTCGCCCGCTGCACTACCGGCCACCTCATCCCCGTCGACGGCGGCCTGACCGAGGCCTATCTGCGATGAGCGAGCCTCGCGGGATCGCATCGCCTCCGCACGATGCGCGAGCGTCGATAGCCGTGGACCTGGGCGCAGAAAGCTGTCGCGTCTCATTGCTTCGCTGGCACGGCGGTCAACCCTCCATCACGCTCGTCCATCGCTTCGCCAACGCCCCTCGCGAGATCGCCGGAACTCTGCGCTGGGATCTCGCGATGATCGAAGCCGGCCTCGATGAAGGCCTTCGCAAATGCGCCACCATCGCGACCGAAGGCGTTCGCTCCATCGCGGTCGATGGATGGGCCGTGGACTACGTTCGCCTCGACGCCAACAACCACCCCCTCGCCGACCCCTTCTGCTACCGCGACGAGCGCACCCTCCGCTCCGAACAAGCTCTCCATCAGAAGATCACCCCCGCAAGATTGCGCCAGCTGACCGGCATCCAAGTCCTCCGCATCGACACGCTCTACCAGCTCTACGCCGACGCCCTCGCAGGCCTTCCCCACACCCCCTGGCTCAATCTCTCCGAGTACATCCTCTCCCGCTGGGGAGCCGCCCCCATCGCCGAATACACCAACGCCACCCACACCCACCTCATCGATCTCTCCACGCGCCAATGGTCCAGCGAGATCTTTCACTCCGCACAACTCGACCTCGCCTCCGCTCCGAAGCTCGTCCCTCCCGGCACGCAACTCGGCAAGCTCCGCGGCCCTCTCGCCGAGCTGCCAGCCCTCCGCGACACGCTGCTCATCGCCCCCGCCTGCCACGACACCGCCTCCGCGATCGCAGGAATTCCAGCCTCGGGCAACGACTGGGCCTACATCAGTTCGGGCACGTGGTCGCTGGTCGGAACGCTCCTCGATCACCCCCAAAACAACGCCGCAGCCGCCGCCGAAAACTTCACCAATCTCGGAGCCGCCGGAGGCCAGATCTGCTTCCACAAAAACGTGAACGGCATGTGGCTGCTCCGCCAGTGCATGGACGCGTGGGCATCGCAAGGCCACCCCTGGACGATCCCCGACCTCGTCGCCGCGGCAGAAAAAATCCCTCCGCCGCAAGCTCTCCTCGACGTCGACGACCCCGATCTTCTACTCGCCGGAAACATGCCGCAGCGCATCAACGCGCAGCTCCTCCGCAACGGTCATCCTCCACTCGATGCCCGCCCCGAAAACGCTCCGGCCTTTGCGAGCCTCATCTTTCACAGCCTCGCCGCACAATACGCGAAGGTCCTCGCGAGAGTCGCACTGCACAGCGGCAAAAAGCTCCAGCGTCTCTTCATCGTCGGTGGAGCGAGCCAGAACGATTTCCTCAATCGTCTTACCCAGCAGGCCACGGGCCTCGAGCTCCATCGCGGCTCACCCGAGAGCTCCACGGTAGGAAACTTCGCCGTCCAGTTGGCCGCCCTCGAATCCGCGAGCCATCCTGCGACCGGCCCCTCCGCCGAAGACATCTCCCACTGGGCCCGCCTCTTCGTTGCAGCGCTCGACCAGCATCCCACACCCAGCTAAATCTCACTCCCCGCATAAAGCGCCCAAGCGCTCGCCAGGTCCTGCACCACATGTCCCAGCGACTTGTACATCGTAATCTCCTCCTCCGACCTCCGCCCCTCCACATCCCCCGCCAGCACCTCCCCAATCTCCGCGACGATATGCTCATCCCCCACCAGCCCCGCCGCCTTCGCGCGTAAAAATTCACCCCCCTGCGCCAGCACACTCGCTCGACTATCCGCTACAAACCTCGACCGCGCCACCAACTCGTTGTCCACCTCCGCAGGCCCCGCATAGCTTGATCCCACGACGTTCACATGCGTCCCCGGCCTCACCCATTCGTCCCTCAAAATCGGATCGAACGCAGACGTCAGCGTACAAATCACATCCGCCTCGGCCACCGCTTCACGAACCTCCGCGACCGC
>DATCBR010000004.1:0-5138 GCA_036511765.1 Acidobacteriaceae bacterium
CGCATCCCCGGCGGCTTCATCAAGCGCGAAGGCCGGCCCAGCGAAAAAGAGATACTCACGGCCCGCCAGATCGATCGCCCCATCCGCCCGCTCTTCCCCGAGACCTTCCGCAATGAGACCCAGGTCGTCGCCTTCGTCTACTCCGCGGACAAAGAGAATGATCCCGACGTCCTCGGCATCAACGGTGCAAGCTGCGCCCTCGCGCTCTCTGACATCCCCTTCCACGGCCCGGTCGGCGCCGTCCGCATTGGTTACATCCTTGACGCCGAAGGACAGGGTCAGTTCATCGTCAACCCCACCTACTCCGAGCGCCTCGTCAGCAAGCTCAACATCATGGTCGTCGGCACCAAAGACGGCATCGTGATGGTCGAGTCCGGCGCCAAGCAGATCACCGAAGAAGTCGTCGTCGGTGCCATCGAGTTCGCCCACGAAGAGATCAAGAAGATCGTCGCCGGCATCGAGCACCTCGTCTCTCTCGCCGGCAAGACCAAGCGCACCGTCACCCCTCTCGAGAATGACGAAGCCTACGCCGCCAACCTCAAGGCCAAGGTCGGCGATCGCCTCAAGGACGCTCTCGACACCCAGAAGCATCCCAAGTTCGACAGCTACGCCCTGGTCAAGGACATCAAGGACGAGCTCAAGAAGGAACTCCCCGCCGACGATCCCGCGGCTTTGAAGAAGCTCTCGAAGTATTTCGAGGGCCTTCGCGAGAGCATCTTCCGCGAGCAGGTGCTCAATGAGCGCATCCGTCCCGATCACCGCGCCTTCGACGAGATCCGCAAGATCACCATCGAGACCGGTGTCCTCCCCCGCGTTCACGGTTCTGCCCTCTTCACCCGTGGCGAAACTCAGGCCCTGGTCAGCGCCACGCTCGGCACCACCGACGACGCCCAGCGCATGGAAAGCTACGAAGGCGAGCAGAAGCGGAAGTTCATGTTGCACTATAACTTCCCTCCGTTCTCCGTTGGTGAGGTTGGACGTATGACCGGCGTAGGCCGTCGCGAGATCGGCCACGGAGCTCTCGCGTGGCGCGCGATCGAGGCTGTCCTTCCCGCCGAGGACGAGTCCCCCTACACCCTCCGCGTCGTCTCCGACATCCTGGAATCCAATGGTTCCTCGTCGATGGCAACTGTCTGCGGCGCATCGCTCTCGCTCATGCAGGCCGGCATTCCCATCAAGGGTTCGGTCGCCGGTGTGGCGATGGGCCTGGTCAAGGAAGGCGACAAGTACGCCGTCCTTACCGACATCGCGGGTGCCGAAGATCACTACGGCGACATGGACTTCAAGGTCGCCGGAACCCGCAACGGCATCACCGCCCTGCAGATGGACATCAAGATCATGGGCATCACCACCCAGATCATGCGTGAAGCCCTCGAGCAGGCGCGTCAGGGTCGCCTTTTCCTCCTCGACGCCATGGACGCCGTCATCTCCAAGGCAGCCGAAGAGAAGAGCGCGTACGCCCCTCGCATCCATACCATCCAGATCCCGACCGACAAGATCCGCGACCTCATCGGACCCGGCGGCAAGGTCATCCGTGGCATCGTCGATGCGACCGGAGTCAAGATCGACGTCGACGACACAGGCCGCGTCAATGTGGCTTCGTCCGACGCCGACGGCCTCGCCCGCGCCATCCAGATGATCTCTGACATCACGGCCGTCCCCGAAGTAGGCAAGACCTACCTCGGCAAGGTCGTCCGCCTCGCAGAGTTCGGCGCTTTCGTCGAAATCTTCCCCGGCACCGATGGCCTTCTCCACGTCTCCGAAATCGCAGAGCATCGCGTCAAGGAAGTCAAGGACGAACTCCGCGAGGGCGATCAAATCCTCGTCAAGGTTCTCTCCATCGAAGGCAATCGCATCAAGCTCTCCCGCAAGGCTGTCCTTCGCGAGCAGCGCGAGAAGCTAGGCCTCCCACCGGTTGCTGAGCAATCGGGTGGCGGCGAGCGCAGTGAGCGTTCTGACCGCGGCGAGCGTTCTGAGCGTGGCGACAGAGGCGACCGTGGAAATCGCGGCGGCCGTGATCGCGACCGCAGCGAGCGCGCCCCCCGTCCCGAGCGTTCTGCGCCAGTCGAGCGCGCACCCGAGCCCGCCCATCAGGACACCATCGTTCTCGATGGCGGCGAAGACTTCGACGACGAAGACTTCGACGGCGATGAAGACGGAGGTACCGATGTCGAGGCAACCACCGATCAGCCGCAGGAAGGTGCAGCCCCTCAGGCTGGCGCCCGTGCCGACGGTCAGCGTCGCGGCCGTCGCCGTCGCGGTCGTCGTCCTGGAGCACCCGCTGGTACAGGTTCTACTCCTCAGGGTGGAAGCAACAGCTAGTTCCGCACCAAGCCAACCAGCAAAGCCGCGCCTCAAGCGCGGCTTTGCTGATTGGCGAATCCCCCGCGCCTCTCCCCGCGTCTAGTGCTTCTAAGGGAAGGGAGCCGTCCGCTGACCGAGCCAAACCGAGCAAGCGTCTTAAGTGTCTATCGCTGGTGGACCTTTGCGCGCTCGGGGCCCTTTGCCCGCTGGTGGCCCTTTGTCCTGCTCCTCGTGGCCGGAGCGAGCCGCTGGGTCGTTGTCGCCGTGCATCCTGAGGCTGATTCCACCCTCGCATCGGAGGCCGTCGGTTGCACCTGGGCCGCACTCGTTTCGCTCGCGTTCTTCCCTCGCCAACCATCCAGAATCGCCCCCCAGGCAGCCCGGCCGGGATCTCATCCCCTCCGCAACCTGCTCGCCGGTGCGATGCTCTTCGGCGGCCCTGCCATCGCCCTGTTGATTCACGTCCCGCAGTTCGACGTCACAGGCCTGACGATCTCCCTCGCGCTCACCCCTGTCGTCATCGCGATCGCCGCCTCTGCATTCGGCACCGAAAGTTCCGAAGGCATTGCTGGCCGCATCTGGCCGGGTCTTGCCGCCGTCGCCGGGCTGTTGTTGATTCTCGCCCAGCCCACGCTCGGAGACGCCCGCAGCGACCTGGCGCTGTGCCTCGCTCCCATACTCACGGGCGTTGGCGCAGCACTCTTCTGTGCAGACCTCCCCGATTCCACCTCGCGCGTAACACTAGCTCTCACCGGAGCCGCTGCACTCTTCGCCCTCGCACTCGCAGGGGCCTACGTCTTCTCTGGTGTGCGTCCGTCGCTCCCACTCCTGGCCGTAGCCGGCGACGGCCTTCTTGCCCTCCTCGGAATGGCAACGCTCGCACAACTCGGAGCGACACGCTGGTCCTCCCAGTTCACCTGGGTGCCATTGCTCATCGTCCTCGAAGGCATCGCTCTCATCCGTCCGAAGTTGACCGCCTATTGGGTCGTTGGGTTGGTCCTATTGTTTCTGGCGAGTGTATATCTCCTCCTTCCCCAAACCGAAGACCCAGACCCTAACCCCTCCATCGTTCCTGGCTGAGGTCCTGCGGAAATCCTGCCGGCGTCTCAAGTTCATCTTCAATTCACACCCCAACCGGGTCTACACTCATCCCAATGGCAGCCTCGATGTACATCGTGGTCGAGGGCGAAGACCCCGGCTACAACATCTATGTTAACGGTCGCGTACTGGCACGCTACGAGAGCGCTGTCGAGAAGCTCGCTCTTGAGCTTGGCGTCAAACCGCTGCTCGAGTTCTTCTCCGCGGACGAGAATTCCATGGCTCTCTTGATTCAGGAAGGTGGCGGCAATCCCGATCTCCTCAGGAGTCTTCCTCCCCCCCAGTGGTACCCGGCGCAAGAAGGTCTCCGCACCCTCGCTGCCTTGATTGCGGCGCTCGAATCCGATCCCCACCAACTCGGCAGCGAAGGCCCCGAGGTTCTCAGCGAACTGCGAGAATATGCGGCCGTCCTCTTCAAAACAGCCGAACGAGGCCTGCGCTGGCACCTCGCCGTAAGCTGGCGTTGAGGACAGTGGTTAGCGCCTAATCACTAACCACTCGCCACTAACCACTGCCTTTCAGTGCACACTCAAGTCCCCGTCAAAATCCACCACCAGCGCATCGCCGCTCACCTGCATCGAGTGCACCTTCAGGTTATCCAGTTTCACCGCATAGCCAGTCGCCTCGGCAGACTTCAACAGAAGTTGCCTGATCAGGTCTGCGGCATTAATCTTCATCTGCTGCGGCAGCTTCTTACTCAGGAAGGGAATCAGCAGAAAATTCAACTCTCTGGATTCGCTCAGATGATTGAGTTGCGGATCGCGAAACCCAATCGATTCGCCTTGCGCCTCTGGAATGACCGAGACGTCGGCCTCCGTATTCAACCCCACGCCAAAACACGACCCACGCAAACTCGTGCCCAGCTTCGCATGGGTCTTCACGTGAATCACAATGCGCTCGTCCTTGAAGCTCACCTTCGGCTCCTGTGCATACGCAAAGCAGGCCGAAGTCGCGCTTCCGCGAAAGTAATAACGCCCATCCTGTCCATTGAAGAGTTGCGTATTCAGAGTCCGCTCAAGCGCCACCGCGGACACTTTGATCTCAATCGCATGAGCCGCATGCGGCAGGGCTAAACCGACCAACACCACGGCCAGGAATGCCTGGCGACTGAATGTCCTCATGACTCAAGCATAGCCGAACGCTACCGTGGCGGCGTTTGCGCGATCATACTCGCAGACGTTGGGCCTGTGCCCGAACCAAGGGGCTCTGGCCCCAGGCCCAGCTTGATCAAAGCCCGCGCATCCGGCGTCACCTTGCTCTGCCAACCGTTATCTGACTGTAGCTTCTGCATCGCAGAGACCGTCGTTGCATCCCACGTGCCGGTAGGCTCTCCCGTCAGATATCCCTGCTTGATCAGCGCAGTCTGAATCTCCGTCGCTCTTTCGGCCGGCATCACCACGGCCGCAGCCTCATGATGAACCTCTTTGCGGCTGCGCGATCTCTTCGTACTCGACCTTTTCGAACTCGATCTCTTCGTACTCGTTGTCCTCTTGGCCGACGTATGCTTCACGCTTGCATGCGTGTGATGCTTGGAGGACGTCTGGGTCGGGCCAGCCACCGCCAGGCCTGGAAGCGCCAGGAGAACGGACGCCAAAACTACTTGTATGCGGGAAACGCGCATCGTCTTGCTGCCCTCCGTTGGCCGTGCACACGCGGGTTGTTCTGCAACGTGCTGTTCAGCCTAATCAAATCATAATCCCTGCGCAAGGGGTTCTGTTGTCTTGCTGGATGCGAAA
>DATCBR010000005.1:0-13697 GCA_036511765.1 Acidobacteriaceae bacterium
CGTGGTCGTCTGCCGCGGAGGCCGAATCGTAGCCGGAGACCGACCGGCGGTAGTCGCCGACGGCGGGCTCTTCTTCGTAGGTGCGAGGGCTCATCGCTGGCCCTCTGGCGGCGCATTCGTAGCCGCAGGCAGTGTGGCCCCCAGCTTGTTGAGCAGCGTCATCATCTCCATGGGCAGCGGGAAGACGATGGTGGTGTTCTTCTCGACGCCGATCTCAGTCAGCGTCTGCAGATAGCGCAGTTGCAGCGTCATGGGTTGCGTGGCCATCAGCGCGGCCGCATCGACCAGCTTGGCCGCGGCTTCAAACTCGCCCTGGGCGTGGATGATCTTGGCCTTGCGCTCGCGGTCGGCCTCGGCCTGCTTGGCCATGGACCGCAGCATGGACTCCGGCAGATCCACCTGCTTGACCTCAACGGCGACGACCTTGAGGCCGAAGGGCGCGGTGTGTCCGTCGATGATGGTCTGGATGCGCTGGTTCAGGCTCTCACGATGCGAGAGCAGCGTGTCCAGGTCCACCTCGCCGAGGACGGAGCGCAGAGTGGTCTGGGCGAACTGCGAGGTCTGATAGACGTAATTGGAGACCTCGATGACGGCCTTGACGGGATCGACGACGCGCAGGGTGATGACGGCGTTCACCTTGAGCGTGACGTTGTCTCGGGTGATGATGTCCTGCGCGGGGACCTCCATCGCCTCCTGGCGAAGAGAGACGCGGACGATCTGCTGGAACGGGCGGAAGACCAGGATGACTCCGGGGCCAACGGCGCCGCGGTTGACTCGGCCCAGGTTGAAGACGACGCCACGCTCATACTCCTTGAGGATCTTGATGGAGTTGAGGGCGTAGAGGACGACGATCAAAATAGCGACGAGGACGGGCAGACCGAGTGCAGCCATTGGGGCACAGCTTTCCGGCGAAGGCGAGGTTTGCCAGCCGAGAAGATTGTAAACGCCTGGGCGGGACGAGCGTGAAAAAGCAACCGCGAGTGAACACGGATGGGCACGTCGCAAGACAAAAGCAGATTCCTCCGCTACGCTACGGAATGACAACAAGAGGAGTGCAATGGACCTGGGACTGAAGGGCAAGCTGGTGGTGGTGACGGGTGGCGGCGCGGGCATCGGCGCGGGGATTACGCGTGCCTGCCTGGCCGAAGGCGCGCGGGTGGCGGTGCTGAGCCGGCGCTCGGACAACACGGATGAGTTCATGCGTCAGCAGAGCGCCGCAGGCCTGCCGTGCCACTTTGTGGAGGCGCACCTGGAGGACGCGGAGCGCTGCCGGACGGCGATTGCCGAGATCGAGCAGAAGCACGGCGACATCTTTGGTCTGGTAAACAACGCAGGCGTAAATGACGGAGTGGGGCTGGCAAGTGGCAGCGTGGAGCGGTTCGTCGAGAGCCTGCGGATGAACCTGATCCACTACTACGCGCTGGCGCACTATGCGCTGGGCTCGCTGAAGCGGACCAAGGGCGCGATCGTCAACATCAGTTCCAAGGTCGCACTGACGGGACAGGGCAATACGTCTGCGTATGCCGCCAGCAAAGGCGCGCAACTGGCGCTGACGCGCGAGTGGGCGGCGGAACTGCTGGGCGACGGCGTCCGCGTAAATGCTGTGCTGCCGGCCGAGGTGATGACGCCGCTGTATGAGCGGTGGCTGAAAACGCTGGGCGACCCGGCGGCGAAGCTGCGCGAGATCGAGAGCAAGATTCCGCTGGGGCACCGGATGACGACGCAGGCGGAGATTGCAGCTGCGGCGGTGTTCCTGCTGTCGCCAACGCAGAGCGGACATACGACCGGCCAGCAGTTGATCGTGGACGGCGGGTACGTGCACCTGGACCGGGCGCTGACCTAAGCGGATCGCTTTCTTATTGAATCTCGAGCTATAAGCTTGAAAGCTCTAAGCTCACAGCTTGCGTTTTCAAGGGTTCGGAGATTCGCCGGACAGGAATTTCCTGGGATCAGAAGCGGACGTAGAAGCCGAGGTTGGGCTCGGATGTGCTGACGTGTTTGATGATGGTGAGGTAGTTCTGCAGGAAGTCCGGCGCGAGGTAGAAGACCTGGCGGAAGCCGAGGCGCATGCCGAAGTGGCTGTTGGGGAACTGGCCGTCGACGCCGCCGGTGTAGTAATAAGCGGCGCGGTACTGGAAGGGCAGATGCTGTCCGCCGCCGGCGGTGGGATGGAAGGACATGGTGCCGGCGCCGGCGCCGAGGAAGGGCTGCAGTCCGAAGAGCTGGTGTGGCGGATGCGCGACGTAGCCCCAGGTGATCTCATGCACGCCGGTCTGCGCGCCGCCGACCAGAACGGGTTGGGGGAAGGCGGGGTTGAAGGTGTAGTTCTCGGTGTAACGCTGGTTGCCGAAGTTGAACTCGAAGCCGACCCAGGGCTTGGCGGTGTAGCGGAGCGTGGCGAGTTCGCCTACCGTGCGGCTGGGCTTGATGGTGAGGACATTTTTGGTGGTAGTGGCGTCGCGCTGCTCGACGCCGGAGACGGTGGTGGTGATCTCGGCGGCGCCTGAGACGGCGAGATCGAAGTGGTCCAAAAAGAGCTGGGTGCGGGTCTCTGGTGCGGGTTCGTCCTGCGCGCTTGCGGGGCCGGCTGAGAGGAGGAGGGTTGCGAGCAGAGCGAGAGCAGGGCCGGCGACGGCGGGCCGGCGGAGCGAGATGAGCATGAAGAACGGACTCCCTTGCGGGCGCATGGTTGCGCAACGATAAGTTTAGAGCAAAACCGGGGACAGTGTGCCCCACTGAAGTTTGGAGAAAGGTCGCCGCTCCCTGCTGGTCGCGTCGAATCCTGTGATCAGAGGAAATTATGATCCCCGGTTTGCTCGCACCTTGTAGACGGATGATTTTGCGGCATGGAAGCGGTTTCCCGAAGACGCAGGCGATTGGTATGATCGGATGCGATTTGAATGCGTGATCTCACGCGGTTTCGCCCAGGAGTGTCCATGCAGGTTTCAACCAATGCTGCCGGAGAGAAAAGTCCGGCGCGCAGCGCGCGCGTGTTTCCCGTAGGGCAGATGCTGCCGTTTGTTCTGGTGACGGCCATCTTCTTTCTGTGGGGGATGTCCAATAACCTGACGGACATTCTGGTGCAGCAGTTCCGCAAGTCGTTTGAGCTGTCGCTGATCCAGGCGCAACTGGTGCAGACGGCGGTCTTTCTGGCTTACGGCACGATGGCGATTCCGGCGGCGCTGATCATGCGGCGCTTTGGATACAAGGCGGGCATCCTGATCGGGCTGGTGACGTTTGGCACAGGCACGCTGCTGTTCTGGCCGGCGGGCGTGATCGGACAATATCTACCGTTTCTGATGGCGCTGTTCGTGGCCGGATGCGGGCAGTCGATTCTGGAGACGGCGTGCAATCCCTTCATGGCGCAGTTTGGGCCGGCGGAGACGAGCGAGCAGCGGCTGAACTTCGCGCAGGCGTTCAACCCGCCGGGGACGATCGCCGGCGTGCTGTTCGGGACATGGTTCATCTTCTCCGGCGTGGAAAAGACCCAGGACCAGGTGGCGGCGATGAAGGCGGCGGGGACGTATACGAGCTATCTGCATACGGAGATCCTGCGCGTGGTGCCGACGTACATCGGGCTGGGGCTGGTGGTGCTGTCGCTGGCGGCGGCGATCTGGTGGACGAAGTTTCCGGCGATGCAGTCGGAGCATGAGGGCGATGCGGGCGATCGGGGGAGCTTCGCCGCGCTGTTCAAGTATCCGCACCTGATGTTTGCGGTGGCGGCGCAGTTCTTCTATGTGGGCGCGCAGGTGACGACGTGGAGCACCTTTATCCCGTACATCAAGGCGTATACGGCGGTGACGGAGAAGGAGGCGGGCTACTTCCTGACCGGCACGCTGGTGGCGCTGGGTGTGGGGCGGTTTGTCTCAACCTGGCTGATGAAGCTGGTGTCGCCGGCGAAGATGATGGGCGTGTATGCGCTGGTGAACATTGCGTTGCTGGCGGTGGGGATTGCGAGGCCGGGCATGACGGGCGTGTGGGCGATCCTGGCGACGAGCTTCTTTATGTCGATCATGTTCCCGACGATCTTCGCGCTGGGGGTGAAGGGGCTGGGGCCCAACACGAAGCTGGGCGGCAGCCTGATTGTGGTGGCGATCCTGGGCGGAGCGATCTTTCCGCCGCTCTCGGGGTTGCTGGCGCAGGGCCGCGGTATTGCGCTGGCGTATGTGTTGCCGCTGATCGGCTACATCTTTGTCGCGGCGTTCGGCTTTCTGGTGCCGCGTGTGCTGCCGCCGGCGGGGATGACCGATCCTGAGGCAGGGCTGCTGGTGGCGGAGTATGGGCAGGGGATTTAGAACTCGATTGTTAGAACCGGAAATCGCGACAGAAAAACAATAGCCCTCCGAGGAGGGGCTGTTGTTTTAGATGGGTAAAAGATGTCGAGCGCTACTTCTTCGTGAATTCGCGTTTGGCGAACTCGATGAAGTAGGGCCAGTTGGGCGCGGGGGTGGGGCCGTAGTCGTGCTGGCGGAAGGCGATGTCGCCGGTGTCGATGAAGGTGTCCTGCGGTGGGAAGACATCGGTGCCGAGGCCTTTGTGGCCTTGGATGGTCCATGCGGGGCTGGCCAGAGCTGCGGCCATGAACATGCCCTGCGCGTCCTGCCAGGCGTCGCCGGGGACGTACTGGGGATCGGTGAGCAGTGCGCCGCCGCCGATGAAGACTGCGCGAGGCGCGGCGAGGGCGATGAACTCGTGGCTGTCCACGGGGAGTTCGTTGGCGGTGTGGCCTACAGCCCCGTACTTGAGGAAGTTGCCGGCGAACCAGTGGAACTCCGTGGTGGAGGTGATGGAGGAGGTGGTCTCGCCGTAGTTGCGGCGGTAGAGGTCCGCGCCGCCGGCACCCGAGGAGGAGATGAACCCGATGGCGATGCGCGGGTCGTCCACCATAGCGACGAGGGCTGCCTTGCCGCCACGCGAGTGGCCCATCACGCCAACCTTGGCGCCGTCGACGTCGGGATCGGTCTGCAAGTAGTCGACGATGCGGGCGTCGCCCCAGGCCCAGGCGCGCAGCACGCCCCAGTCATCCATGGAGCGCGGCTGGCCCTTGTTGACCAGGCCGATGATGCCTTTGGTGAGGCCGTCGCCGTTGTCGGCCTGCACGTCATTGGAGCTGCGCGAGACGAAGCCCATGCCGGCTTCGATGAGGAGCTTCGAGGAGTCGGGCGGGTTGGGCGGCGAGGAGAGGCCGTGGATGACAGTTCCGGGAGGCGGTGTGGGGCGGGCAGCGCCCGGGGGACGACCGGGAAAGGCTCCGGTGCCGGGGCGGCGAATCTGGCCGCCGCCGATGATGACCGGGACCTTTTTGCCCTGCGTGGACTTGGGTGTGACCACGTCGATGTGCATGTCGACGGTGATGGCGGGGTAGGAGGAGTTGTCGGTGTGTCCGAGGACGTGTTTGACGATGACGGGGATGTCGCCGACGGTGGACTCCTCGGTGCCGGTGACGGTCCATGTGACGGAGGGGATGTGCGCCGGGTACTTGCCGTAGACGTACTCGTCGAACATGGCTTTGATCTCGAGACGGCGCTTCTGCCAGTCGGCGGCGGTCTTCACAGGCTTGCCGTTGTTGAAGACCATCAGCTTGGGAATGTTGGGGTAGGGATTGGCCTTGGCCTCGTCGTAGTTGGCGTTGCCGGGCTTGCCGATGTCATAGGCGGTGACGCCGGGCTGCATGGCGTCGATGCCGAGGAGCTTCATCTCGCGTTCGTGCTCGGCGACGGAGGCCGCGGTCTGCGCGGCGCGGTCGGCTGCGCCGGGAAAGCCGGCAGGCGCAGCCGGGGCAGGAGTGGTTTGTGCAGCGGCGGCTGCGGTGGCTGCGGGCGCGGGGGGCTGCGCGTGCGCGCGCCGGACGAGGAAGAAAAGCGCGGCGATGAGGATCGCGGCAAGCAGCGTGAAGCTGAGCGCGGCGGGGATGTACGAGGCGCGGCGGGTGCGATGGGCAGTCATGGTTATTCCTGACGATTGAGAGTTGGGAAAAGTTCTCGACTCGAATTAAATCTTTGCTGCGGGAAAATACGGAAACAAGGCGACTCAAGACAGAGGTTTCCCGGCGGCTGCCCACACTAGCACTGCAGGTTAGGCCCACGCAAATGCAGTGTTGATGCGGGTGCGGCGAGTAAAGGGTTACTTAAGCGAGTAAGGGGTTTCTCGGCGAATGAAATTGAATAATTACCGATGTGTAATTACAATTGCGCCATGTCGAGCCTCCGCTTCGAATGGGATGAGGCCAAGAACGCGGCGAACCAAAGAAAGCATGGCGTGAGCTTCGAGCTTGCCAGCCAGGCTTTCGATGATCCGCTTTATTTGTCAGCACCGGAGCGCATTGAAGATGGCGAGGAGCGCTGGCAGACATTCGGGTTGGTGAATGATGTTCTGCTGCTGATGGTCGCCCACACGATACGCGAAGATGACACGCCTGAACTTATTGAAACCATCCGGATCATCACAGCGCGAAAAGCGACTCCGAGTGAAAGGAGAAGATATGAAAACGAGAATCGTAAGGTATACATCTGAGACGTTGCCACGGTTGACTGCCGCTGACCGTAGAAGTTTGAAGGCGCTGGCGGCAAAGCCCGACAGCGAGATTGATTTGAGTGATGCGCCGGAGTTGACTGACGAGCAGTGGAAGCATGTGGTGCGCGGCAGGTTTTACCGCCCGATCAAGAAGCAGATCACCGCGCGGGTAGATGCGGACGTGCTGGCGTGGCTGAAGGGGCAGGGCAAGGGCTATCAGTCGAAGATCAACGCGATTTTGCGGCGCGAGATGATGCAGGCGATGAAGGCAAGGAAGGGCGCGGCATAGGCGGGATTCATTTGAGGAGTTTTCGTAGGCTGGGGATGTCGTTCGTAGAGATGTCGTTGATACGCCAGCCTGAAGGGGTTAACACAAGGTGATACGTGATCTTGGGATCTTGTGGGCCAATGAAGCGGAGCGTAGCGATAGCGTCCGCAGTGCTACTGGAAGTCGAGACAATGGTCAATGTTTGGAGATGAAGACCCTCATTGTCCTGACACGCACAGATTGGATCGAAATCGAGATTGCCTACCTCTCCTCCTGCGCGCCTTCGATCTTCACGGATGAGAGCCAGAAGCGTGGGAGTGTAGATTCCCTCTCCTCGGCGACGCCCCGCTTGCGCGTACTCTTTAGCTGGTAAATCGGCCGCCTCTGTCTTGATCAACGTCCGGATAAATCCCTCAGGCGATTCATGAGGCGTCTGCGCAGCGCAGTTCATTGCGATGAGTACGGCTGTGGCAAGTGTCAACCTGAGCTTCATAATCTTCTCGTAACACGGAGGATATGCGCCGGAATCGCGCGGGGGTGAAGCGCGACGTAGTTCGACCCGCCGCGCCAGGCGTAGTGCGCTCCGGTGAGGAGGTCCTCCACGTCGTAGCTCTCGTCGGGCGAGAGGCCGAGGAGGTCGAGGTCGAGCGAGACCCAGCCGGCCTGGTCGTTCTGCGGATCGAGGTTGACGACGGTGAGGATGATGTTGGGCGGGGCGTCTCCGCTGGTCGAAGGCCTGGAATCGCCGCCGGCAACGGAAGAGGAGGAGTCGGATCGCGTGGGTGGCGCGGCCCCGCGATGCGCGTTGTGCGCGCCAGAGGACAGGGCCTCCGCCTCAGCCAGCGTCATGGGCGCAGTCGGCGGCAGGGTGGACTTCGAGTAGCAGATGATCCAGGGATTATCCACGCGATGGAAGTGGAGGGAGCGGTCGCTTTGCAGCGCGGGATTCTCGCGGCGGATTTTATTCAGCAGCGCGACCAGCGGCGCGATGGAGCCGGGGGCGTTGCGGTCCCAGCGGCGAATCTCGTACTTCTCGCTGTTGAGATATTCTTCGCTGCCCTCTTTTGCGGGAACGTTCTCGCCGAGTTCATACGCAGGGCCGTAGATGCCGTAGTTGGCGGCTAGGGTCGTCGCGAGAATCAGCCGCGACATAAACGCCGGACGGCCGCCCTGCTGCAGCGAGGCATGCAGGATATCCGGCGTGTTGGGCCAGACGTTGGGGGTGAAGAAGTCTGAGACGGGCGGCTGGGTGATCTCGTTGAAGTAGGCCTCGATCGCGGGCTTCTCCGTGCGCCAGGTGAAGTACGTGTAGGACTGCGTGTAGCCGGCCTTGGCCAGCGAGTACATGACGTGCGGACGGGTGAAGGCCTCGGCGAGGAAGATGACGTCGGGCGCGGAGGCGTGCAGCTCCGCGATGCACCACTCCCAGAAGGGGAGGGCCTTGGTGTGCGGGTTGTCGACGCGGAAGACCTTGACGCCGCGGTCGATCCAAAACTGGAAGACGCTGCGGAGCTCATCCCAGAGTGACTGCCACTTGGGTGACTCGAAGTTGAGCGGATAGATGTCCTGATATTTCTTGGGCGGATTTTCGGCGTACTGGATGGTGCCGTCGGGACGCTGGTTGAACCAGTCGGGATGCTCGGCGACCCATGGATGGTCAGGCGAGCACTGGAAGGCGATGTCCATGGCGAGTTCCATGCCATTGGAGTGGAGCGTGGTGATGAGGTGGTCGAGGTCGGCGTAGTTGCCGAGTTTGGGATGGATGGATTTGTGGCCGCCGCCTCCGGGAACGCCGGCGTGACGGTCGCCAATGGCCCAGGGGCTGCCTTCGTCTTCCGGCTGCGCGGTGACGGAGTTATTTTTGCCTTTGCGGAAGGCACGGCCGATGGGATGGATGGGAGGGAGATAGAGGATGTCGAAACCCATCTCGGCGATCTCAGGGACGAGGGCGGCGACATCGGCGAGGGTGCCGTGGGGCTGGATCTCCGTTGCCGCAGGCGCTTTCCCATTTGCCGCAGGCGCTGGCTCTGGGGATGTTGAGCGGGGGAACAACTCGTACCAGGCGGAGAAGCGTGCCCGGTCGCGCTCGATCCAGAGCGGCAGCTCTTTCTCGTAGGTGGTGGAGAAGGAGTGGTCGGGATGGCGCGCGGCCAGGGTTTCAAGCTCGGGCGTGATGGGGTTGTCGTAGAGCGGGAGTTTTTGCTCGGCGAGTTCGCGCAGATGGCGCGCGGCGAGTTTGAGTTCCTTCAGGTCGTCACCGGATGCGCGTGCGGCGGCCTGGTCGAGCAGGTTGGCGCCGATGGTGAAGGCGAGTGGGATGTCCTGCGTCGATGGGTTGGCGGAGGTGGACGGGTTGGCTGCGTCGGGATTGGCGGCGGTGGAGGTTGCGGGATCGCGCGGGAGCTGCTCGGTGGCGGGTTGTTGCGCGGCTGGTCCCTGAGCGGCGAGGCGCTTGCGGAGGTCGGCGCACCAGGTGTCGAAGTGGTCGACCCAGGCGCGGATGGTGAAGCGCCATGGGCCGAGCGCATCGACGGGGAAGCTGGCGGACCACAAGTCGTTCACCAGCGCGGTCATGGGCGTCGCTTGCCACGAGTGCTCGCCTTCGCGCTTGTAAAGCAGTTCGGCAGCGACGTGGTCGTGTCCGTCGGAGAAGATGGCGGCGCGGACCTCAACCTGGTCGCCAAGGAAGCGGCGTGCGGCGTAGCGTCCGCAGTTGACCTGGGGCTGGACCTCTTCAATGACGACGCGCTGACGGCCTTCGGTGGGTTTCATCATAAGCAAGGTTCAAGGTTAGGGGTTTCAGGTTCGAGAACCGAATCATACGTTTTGCGCCACTGGATGTGATGCTACACGGACGCCGGACTGCATCTTACCGAGGAGAAAAATGTCCATGGACGCAGCCCTATGAAACGCAAGCCGCCGCATACGTCTACGCGCGTGGCGCGCAACGCGAAGCCGAAGAAGCGCAATGCGGAGCCGAAGAAGAAGGCGCGGCTGCATGGCGCGCGCATTGAGGACTATGCGCTGATCGGCGACTGTGAGACGGCGGCGCTGGTCTCGCGCGAGGGGTCGATCGACTGGCTGTGCTGGCCGACGTTTTCTTCGCCCGCGTGCTTTGCTGCGCTGCTGGGTACGCGCGACAACGGCTTCTGGAAGATCGCGCCGACGGGCCGGGTGAAGGCCGTGCAGCGGCAATATCGCAAGGACACGCTGATTGTGGAGACGTACTTTGAGACGCGGGGCGGCGAGGTCTGCGTGGTGGACTTTATGCCGCTGCGCGGAAGCCACTCGCAACTGGTGCGGATGGTGCGCGGAGTGCGCGGCGCGGTACGGATGAAGATGGAACTGGCGATCCGGTTCGACTACGGCCGGACGGTTCCGTGGGTGACATCGAACGGCGAGCTGCGTGCCGTGGCGGGCTCGGACATGCTGGTGCTCGAGACCAGCGCAAAGCTGCGGGCGAAGCTGAAGGGCGAGGACCACACGACGGCCTGCGAGTTTACGGTGCGCAAGGGGCGGAGCGTGGAGTTCACGCTGAAGTATGCGTCGTCGATCGAGAAGATGCCGGCCAAGAGTTCGCCGAAGAAGGCGCTGAAAGAGACGGAGCAGTTCTGGCGGCGCTGGGTGGGGCGGAGCCGATATCGCGGAGAGTATGCGGACGAAGTGGGGCGGTCCCTGATGACGCTGAAGGCGCTGACGTACAAGCCGACGGGCGGGATTGCGGCGGCGGTGACGACGTCGCTGCCGGAGGACATCGGCGGCGAGCGCAACTGGGACTATCGATATTGCTGGCTGCGGGACACTGCATTCACGCTGCTGGTGCTGCTGCGGGCTGGGTATCGCGATGAGGCCGTAGCGTGGCGACGGTGGCTGCTACGGGCGGTGGCGGGCGCGCCGGACCAGGTGCAGACGATGTATGGCCTGGCGGGAGAGCGCGACCTTCCGGAGTGGGAGGTGGACTGGCTGCCGGGCTATGAGAACTCGCGGCCGGTGCGGATTGGGAATGGCGCGGCAGGGCAGTTCCAACTGGATGTGTATGGCGAGGTGGCGTCGGCGCTGGCGCGGATGCCGTCGGCGGAGGAGGACATCCGTTACTCGGCGATTTCGGTGTTGATCTCGCTGACCAACCAGTTGTGCAAGGTATGGCGCGAGCCGGACCAGGGAATATGGGAGGCCCGCGGCAAGCCGAGACACTTTGTGTATTCCAAGGTGATGGCGTGGGTAGGGCTGGACCGCGCGATCCGGATGCTGGAAGAGCAGCGCAAGAGCGAGGGCGGGCGCGGATGGACGCGTGAGCGGGCTGAGACGGTGACGCGCTGGAGGCGCCAGCGCGATGCGGTGTACGCTGAGGTGTGTGCCAAGGGCTTCAGCAAGAAGCTGAACAGCTTTGTGCAGTACTACGGCGCACGCACGCTGGATGCGTCATGCCTGAGAATTCCGCTGGTGGGTTTCCTGCCGGCGAAGGACCCGCGGGTGGTGGGGACGGTGGAGGCGATCGAGAAGAGGTTGATGCGTGGCGGTTTTGTGCGGCGCTATGCCACCGCGGTGACGGACGATGGGCTGAGCGGCGGCGAGGGCGAGTTTCTGGCGTGCAGTTTCTGGATGGTATCTACGCTGTGGCTGGTGGGCCGCAGGCAGGACGCGCGCGCGTTGTTCGATCGGCTGCTGGGCCTGTGCAATGACGTGGGATTGCTCTCAGAGGAGTACGACACCCGCGCGAAGCGCATGGTGGGGAACTTCCCGCAGGCGCTCTCGCACATTTCGCTGGTGCATGCGGCGTTCACGTTGTCAGGGGCGTGGAGACCGCTGGAACCTTACAGGGAAGGCAGCGAAGCGAAGAAGGCAGCGAAGCGAAAGGCTGTGAAAGTAAAAGGTTAGAGGCAGATGCGGATGGTTTCTTGCCTGCTAAACTGGGAGATTCGCAGGTAGCGAAAGTTATCCTCTCTCGAAACTTTCCCCCGCCATATCTCGTATTCTAGGTTAGAGCACCACGAGGCGGAAACCGAATTTAATGGCATCTTCGACCTATCTCCGGACGACCCCTAAAGCATTGATTCTGGGGCTACTGTTGCAACCGGCGCTGTTTACCTGCGCAATCTGGACTTCTGCGCCGAGCGCCTACGCGCAGGCGGCTTCTCCTGTCGCGCCCGCACCGCAAAGAGGCACAGTCAAGGCGATCTCGGGCACCTCCCTTACAGTTGCCACTGACGCCGGGACGACGGTAATGATCGCTGTGCCGGATGGCGTGAAGATTTCCGTGCTGCCGGTGGGAGGCACCGATCTGAAGGCGGCGACCCCAAGCGAGTTCTCCGCGATCACAGTGGGTGACCGTGTGCTGGCGTCGGTGAAGGCAGGCGACACGGCGACGAACTTCACCGCGCGACAGGTAGTGCTGATGAAGTCGGCAGACATCGCCAAGATGCAGGCGGGCCAGCAGGCCGACTGGAAGACGAATGGGGTCGGCGGCATTGTGAGCGCGATCGATCCGGCGAGCGGCACGATTACTGTTGCCTCCGGCGCCAAGAAAATTGTGGTGGATACGACCGCCAAGACATCGTTCAAGCGATTTGCGGGCGATTCGGTAAAGTATCAGGACGCCAAGCCGAGCACACTGGCGCAGATACAGGTGAAGGACCAGATCCAGGCCCGCGGTACGAAGTCAGCGGATGGGCTGACGGTGCAGGCGGCTGAGGTGGTGAGTGGATCGTTCGAGGACCTCTCCGGTCTACTGACTTCAGTGGATGCAGCGTCCGGCAAGATTACGCTGAAGGACCTGGCCACGAAGAAGATGATGACGGTCGACGTGAGCGGGAATACGGACATCCGGCTGATGCCGGTCATGGTGGCCCAGCGGTTTGCGGCACAGGCCAACGGCGGCGCTGCGGGAGGCCGAGGCGGCGGGCGTGCCGGCGGCGGGGCTCCCGGCGGTGCAGGCATGGGCGGAGCAGGCGGTCCGGGCGGAGCAGGCGGTCCAGCCGGTGCGGGCGGTTTCGCTGGAGGACGTTCTCCGGGCGGCGACCTGGCGCAGATGATTCCGCAGTTCACGGCGCAGAAAGTCGACGATCTGGTGAAGGGCGAGGCAGTCATGATTGTGGCATTGGAGCCGACGCCGGGCGCCAGCGAGGTTTCGGCGGTGACGGTGCTGACCGGCGTCGATCCGATTCTGACGGCCAATCCGAATGGCGGTATGGACATCTCCTCCTGGAGTCTTGGAGGAGGAGGCGGCGGGGGCGAGTAACACACACGACCAAAGTGAGTTAAGTTGCAAGGTTTCGCGACGTCCCGGCTTTACGGTTTGCAGTTCCAGTTTTCTTGGATTTTTCAACGGCATTGGTTTCTTTTTCAGGAGTGAAGATGTCTTTCCGAAGTCTTGTTTTGTCTCTTTCGCTGATTTTTGCGGCGTCGGCGCCATTTGCCGCCCGTAGCTCCGCGCAGGCTGCACCTGCTGCTGCCGGCGGGGCCTCTGTCCACGGCACTGTCGTCGATCCCGATGAGGCGTTGATTCCGGGGGCGACAGTGTCGATTGCGTCGGCCAACGGCAAGGCGCAGAGCACGGTCTCGAAGAGCGATGGAACCTACACGTTCCGCGGGCTGGCTCCGGGCAGCTATACGGTTACAGCGCAGGCCCCGGGTTTTGGGATCTACACCTCGCAGCCTGTAACGCTGGCCGCGGGCGCGAACGTGACCTCCGACGTGCACATGAACCTCGCTGCGGAGGCGCAGACGGTGAATGTGACGACGGACGCGACCCAACTCTCGGTGGACCCGGAGAACAATGCCAGCTCGACGGTCATCTCAGGCGATGCGCTGAACGCGCTCTCCGACGATCCGGACGAGCTGCAGAGCGAGTTGCAGGCGCTGGCCGGCCCTTCTGCCGGCCCGAACGGCGGCCAGATTTACATTGACGGCTTCACGG
>DATCBR010000006.1:0-19197 GCA_036511765.1 Acidobacteriaceae bacterium
AGCCGCTCGCACAGCAGCCGCAGCTCCGCCGCCGACAGCAGATTGCCCACCGACTCCGGCGGCTCGCCGTACCTGTCTTTCAATTCAGCCAGAACATCCGCGATCTCCGGCTGTGATTCCGCGCCGGCGATGCGCTTGTACATGCGCAGCCGCTGGTTCTCCTCCGGTATGTAACTGGAATCGATACGTACTGAAATCCCCAGGTTGATCGAGGTGCCGGCGTGCGCGGGCTTCTCGCCTTCGCCCTTCAGCTTGCGCACGGCCTCTTCCAGCATCGACGTGTACATCTCAAAGCCGACGGCCTCGATATGCCCGCTCTGTTCGCCGCCCAGCATATTGCCCGCGCCGCGCAGCTCCAGGTCGAGCGCCGCAATCTTGAAGCCGGCGCCGAGGTCGGAAAACTCTTTCAACGCAGCCAGCCGCCGCCGCGCAATCTCCGTCAGCTCAGTATCTGGCGGGATCAGCAGATACGCATACGCGCGCCTGTTCGACCGCCCCACCCGCCCGCGCAACTGATACAGCTCGCTTAGCCCATGCCGGTCCGCGCGGTTGATGATGATCGTGTTGGCCATGGGAATATCCAGCCCGTTCTCGATGATCGACGTCGCCACCAGCACGTCATACTCGTGGTTCATGAAGGCGAGCATCACGCGCTCCAGCTCCGTCTCCGGCAGTTGCCCGTGGCCCACCACAATGCGTGCCGACGGCGCCAGCTCGCGCAACTTCGCCGCCAGCTCATAGATCGTCTCCACGCGGTTGTGCACAAAGTACGTCTGCCCGCCGCGCTCCAGCTCCATCTCCACCGCCGTGCGCACCAGCTTCTCGTCGAACTTCGCGACGATGGTCTGGATCGCCATGCGGTCCTTCGGGGGCGTCTCGATGATCGACATGTCGCGCAGCCCAATCAGCGACATGTGCAGCGTGCGCGGGATCGGCGTCGCCGACATAGCCAGCACATCGATGTGCGCGCGCATCTGCTTCAGCCGCTCCTTGTGCCGCACGCCAAAGCGCTGTTCTTCATCCACCACCAGCAGCCCAAGGTCCTGGAACTTCAGGTCCTTCGACAGAATGCGATGCGTCCCGATCAGGATGTCCACCTTGCCTGCCGCGGCGCGCTCCAGAATCTCCTTCTGCTCCTTCGCTGTGCGGAAGCGCGAGATCATCTCGACCGTAATCGGGAAATTTGCGAACCGGCGTTTGAAGCTCTCGAAGTGCTGGAACGCGAGCACCGTCGTCGGCGTCAGCACCGCCACCTGCTTGCCGTCCTGCACCGCCTTGAAGGCCGCGCGCATCGCAACCTCGGTCTTGCCGTAGCCCACGTCGCCGCACAGCAGCCGGTCCATGGGCTGCTGCGACTCCATATCGCGCTTGATGTCCGCGATCGCCGTGATCTGGTCGTCTGTCTCGTTGAAGTCGAAGGCGTCCTCGAACTCGCGCTGCATGTTGGTGTCCGGCGAAAACGCCGTGCCCATCGCCGCCTGCCGTTGCGCGTAGAGCTTGATCAGCTCGCCGGACATATCGGCCATCGCCTTCTTCACGCGCGCTTTGGTCTTCTGCCAGCCCTGCGTGCCCAGCTTGTTTAGTTGCGGCGCTGGGCCTGTGTCGGTCGAGCGGTACTTCTGAATTAGGTCCAGCCGCGTCAGCGGAACATACAGCTTCGCCTCGTCCGCGAACTCCAGGATCATCAGCTCCAGCGGCAGCTGGCCGTCCTCTTCAATCACGCGCAGGCCGCAGTACTGCGCGATGCCGTGGTCCACATGCACCACGTAATCGCCGACCGCGAGATCGCGGAAGTCAGACACGAATGCCGAAGTCTTCGACTTGCGCCGCTGCACCGGCCGCGCAGTTACGTCCGCATCGTCCACCAAATCCTGCGCGCCGAAGACCACCACCTGCCGCGCCGTCGCACGACCATCCGTATCGCGCAGGTCCAGCACCTGCACGCCGTTGGCAATCGCCGCGCGCACAATCACCGGCATGCGCAGGTCGCCCGCCAGATAGCTCGACTCCGAGTACACCGTCTCGCTGGTCGTCTGCACGCGCGAGCCTAGCCGGTATGCCAGTTGGTACTCCTGCAGCAGCGACGCCAGCCGCTCCACCTCGCCTTGGTTCGGCGCGGCAATCACCACGCGCGCATCCTGCTCCACCAGCGCGCGCACCGCATCGACCATCGCAGGAATAGCCCCATGAAAGCGCTGCGTGGGCCGCGTTGCGAAATCAATTGCGGATAATTCGCTGTTGTCGCCGTCCAGCACATCCACTGCGCCCAACTGATCTAAAAGAATGGAAGGCGCACCGCGCGCGACCGCCGTTGCGCCATTTGCCAGATCGCGCAGCCTGTCCTCCAGCTCCCACGGCGAAAGATAAATGTCCTCCGCCGTAATCAACGATCCGATGCCTGACCGCTCATGCCGCTGCTCCACCTTGTTCCACCAGCGTTCGCCCTGGTTCTTCACCATCGCTGGCTCTTCGATGAAGACGCGGGTCGTCGCGCCCATCAGGTCCAGCAGCGTCAACCGTCCCACCGCGGCAGCGGGCGCAACCGGCGCGAAGAACTCCCATCCGGGAAAGACCGTCGCCCCCATGTGCCTACCCATTCTTTGCGATGAAGCTGCAGAGGACCGACCCATTTCGTCGAGCGGCTCATCGGCTTCCACACGCGTCAACAGCTCCGCCGGCTCTTCGCCGCCCTCCAGCTCTGCGCCGGCAGCACCCGCCCGCGTCAGTCGCGCGTTGATGGCCTCGAGTATCGGCTGCGTCACCGGAATCTCCGTCAGCGGCAACAGCAGCGCGTGCTCCATCATCGAGGCCGACCGCTGCGTATCCGGATCGAAGCGCCGGATCGACTCAATCTCGTCGCCAAAGAACTCCACGCGCACCGGCCTGTCCATCTCCGGCGAATACACGTCCAGAATCCCGCCGCGCAGCGTCACCTGCCCGGGCATCTCCACCACATCCACGCGGGTGTAGCCGACCGACAGCAGATGCTCCACCAGCATGTCGGGCAGATATTCTTCGCCGCGGCCCAGCCGCAGCGCCAGCCCTGCATAGTGCTCGCGCGGAAACAGCCGCATGGCTGCGGCCTCTACCGGCGCAATCACCACCCGCGCCGGCGTATTGTGATGCTGGCCGGTCGCGATCTTCCACAGCGTAGTCGCGCGCGTCTCCTGGATCTCAGGATGCGGCGACATATTTTCAAACGGAAGCACATCATGCGCGGGCAGCCGCAGCACGGACTCGGCATTCAGCGCACCGGTCAGCTCACACGCTGCCGTCACCGCAGCATGCAGCGCCTCAGCCGCCTTGTTGTCCGCAACCAATACGAGACAAGGCGCCTGCGCCGCCCGCGCCATATAGGGCAGATACAACGCCCGCGCGGTAAAGGTAAGGCCGGAGACAGTTCTTCGCCCGCTGCCGGCGCTCAGATGGCGACGGACACGCTCAAACGGAACAGAATTCTCCAGGTCCGCAAGCAGCTCGCGGACAAACGGCAACACCATGCTGCTTCAAGTCTATCGTCCCCCGGGCGCGGGAACCATGACAGCGTTGGGGTCGACGCGCGGGATGCCGAAGTGGCCGCTGAGGTGGACGAGGTCCAGCGGGCGGAGGTCGCCCGCTACCTGGACCAGGCTCATCTCCCGCGAGCCGCGCATCAGGACCATGACGTGGTCGATGTCGGCGCCGGAGAAGTGCAGCCAGACATCCGTAATGGTGGAGCGGGGTTGGGCCTCATTTGCAGGCGTTTGATTGCCGTTGACGAGGTGCTTCCAGCCGGCGCGATGCAGCGTATCGACGATCCAGGCCATGGTCTCCGGCGTATAAAACGCCGGCTCTTTGTAGCGATACGTGTCGAAGCTGAGGCCGGTAAGGGCTGCCGCGGCGCGGTCCGGAGGAAGGCCCGCCTGCGCAAGCACGTCCTGCGCGATCTGCATCTCGGAGCGGTCAAAGCTGAAGCCGGTGTGCGTGGCAGGCTCGTTGGCGAGGTTGTTCAGTCCTTCGACGATGCCGGGCGGGACGCTGCGCGGATCGGAGGCGGGATTGGGCGCGGCCTGCGCCGCCAGAGTGCAGGTAAAGAGACCGGCTGAGGCGGCGAAAAGAGCAACGAGTGTGCGCAGGCGGCAGGACATGGCGGAAGACTCCTGCTGGATTGGACACATTTTCCAGGCGGGAGTTACAGGATTGGCGCGAAATATTTCGCTATTGCGTGGCAGAGTAGACGGATTTTGCTTTACTGTGGTGGAGAATGTAGTGGCATATATGGATTATTCGCAGATCATTACGATAGAACCTGGCAAACGCAGCGGCAAGCCGTGTATCCGCGGTCTACGCATCACGGTTGGTGATGTGCTGGGATATCTTGCCTCCGGCATGACACACGCAGAGGTTCTCCGTGACTTTCCGTACCTGACGGAAGAAGACATTCGTGCGTGCCTGGCGTTCGCAGCGGACCGTGAGCGGAAGTCGGAGATTCTGGTGGCGTGAAACTGCTATTCGATGAGAACCTGTCGCCGCGGCTGGTGCAGTCGCTCAACGACATATATCCGGAATCGCAACATGTGAACGACCTCGGCTTCGGTAATGCTGAAGATTCGGCAGTCTGGGACCATGCGAAGGTGCACGGCTTCGCAATTGTGTCGAAGGATTCCGATTTTGCGGAGCGCAGCGTGCTGGAGGCACAACCGCCGAAGATCATCTGGATTCGATTGGGAAACTGTTCGACCGGTGACGTGGAGACCGTACTGCGGTCAGAGCGTGAATCCGTGGAGGCCTTCCTCGGGGGACACGAAGAGATGTGCCTGCTGCTCGGGCGAAAAAGACCGTGACCGCTGACTTGCGCAACTCAGTGCGAGCCCAGGCGCATCGCTACAAAATCTATTCAGAGGCCTTGGGGGCAAAGTAGCCGCTATGCGCGCGGACCTTGTACGCAGGGTTGCGCGCCTGCAGATAGATGGTGCGAAAGCTGCCGTCGGCCTTGAAGTTGGCCGGGCGATACTCCAGAAGGTACTGGCTGCGCAGCTCTTCTTCGATGGCGGTAAAGCCGTTGGCCACGTCCTCAAGACGCATGGGATAGAAGGCGCGGCCGCCGGTGGCGTCGGCAATCTGCTGCAGAATGTCGTCGCCCTTGTCGCGGCTGGGGCTGACGTTGGTGCTGATGGCGTAGATGATGGTCTCCGCGCGCTGGCATTCCTTGATGGCGTCGGACTCGACCGCGTGGCTGTAGTTGTCATCCCCGTCAGAGACAATGACCAGCGCCTTGCGCACCACGCCGTTTTCGCGCAGGGTGAGCATCTGGTCATGGCAGGTGGAGTAAAGCGCGTCATACAGTGCAGTGCCGCCGCCGGGGCGAAGCTTCGAGATGCCCTGGTCGAGATTGTCAAGATTGTTGGTGAAAGGCTGGGTAAGGTCGATCTGCACGTCGAAGCCTTCGACGAAGGCGCGGTCGTTGCGATGCAGCGTCTGCATCAGGAACTGCACGGCGGACTGCTGCTCAAACTGGAAGCGCCCGCGAATGGAAGAACTGGTGTCCAGCATGATTCCCACGCGCAGCGGCAGGTCAGTCTGCTGCTGGAAGTGGAGCACCGCTTCAGGCTGCATACGATTGTCCAGCAGGCCGAAGTCGGAGAGGTTGAGGCCCTTGATGAAGTGGCCATGCTTGTCTGTGACGGTAAAGACGAGGTCAACCTCGTTGACGCCGACCTTGAGGGTCGGGGTAGCGGCGTCTTCCTCGGCGTTGACGGGCGCGGCGGCAGATGGCGAGGAAGCGGCCGGAGATGGCGGGGGTTGGGCAGGCTTCGCCGCAGGCGCAGCGGCCGGGGCCGCAGGCGCTGCTGTCTGGGCCACGGCCGGGAAGGCAGAAAAAGCGAGCGCGGCAATCAGCCCGGCGATGCGGCGGGAGAGTCGTCCGGTATGGGACGCAGCTGCGGGTTGGATGTCGTTCATCGGTCTCACTCGCTGGCCCTCACCGCTTCATTTTACCAATCACTTGCCTTTGAGCTGTTCCAGAAACGTCTGCAACTGCTGGGGCAGTGGAGCACTGATCGACAACAGTTTGCCGGTGCGCGGATGGGTGAACTCCAGGTGGGCCGCGTGCAGGAAGTTGCGTGGCAGTTGCATACTGGACGGCGCTTCCTGCCCCGACTGCATCTCCGTGCCCTCCGGTGCGGAAGGCATCCTTATTGGACGCGCTTTTGGGCGCTTGCGTTTGGTGGACGACGAAGCAGGCGTGATGGCAGGGATGGTGCGCGGGGCGCCGTACAGTGTGTCCCCGACGACTGCGTGGCCCAGCGACTGCATATGCACGCGGATCTGATGGGTGCGGCCGGTCTCAATCCGGACCTCGACGAGAGTGAAGGGGCCATAGGGAGTCGCGAGGCGTTCAAGCACGCGGACATGCGAGATCGCGGTGCGGCCATCGGGCCTGCGGGTAGTCATCCGTGTGCGGCGGACGAGGTCGCGCGCGATAGGCAGTGTGACGGTTACCGCCTCCTGCGCGAGAGCGCCGTGGACCAGCGCGAGGTAGGTCTTCTTCACGCGGCGCGTGGAGAACAACTCGGAGAGCTTGCGGTGGGTGAGGTCGTCCTTGGCGACGACGATAGCGCCGGAGGTCTCTTTGTCGAGACGGTGCACGATGCCGGGGCGCAGCTCGCCGCTGGTAGAGGAGAGCTGCTGCATGTGGTGCAGCAGCGCGTTGACGAGCGTTCCGCGGTTGCGCGAGTCGTCTGAAGTGCCCGCGCCCGCGTGGACCATCATGCCTGCCGGCTTGTTGATGACCGCAAGAAACTCGTCTTCGTGCAGAATGTCGAGCGGGATGTCCTCCGGCGTGGCGTGCAACGGCGCGGGGCGTGGCTCGCCTTCGATGGAGATCACCTGGCCGGCACGAAGTTTGTGGCTGGGACGGACGGTGATACCGGCGCCGTGGCCATCGCCCACACGCACCTGGCCGGCGGAGATGAGGAGTTGCACGCGCGCGCGGCTGATCTCCGGGATGGCATGTGCGAGGTACGCGTCGAGACGTTTGCCGGAGCCGGTTGCATCCACAGTGAGGCTGCTGGGGATGGGCGCTGGTGAGAGCGAGGCCGGGAGCGGATTGTCGTCGGGATCCGTATCGGAGTGAAGGTCAGGATCGGTATCAAGACCTGCGACGTCGTTTGAATCATCGTGCGGCAGAGCCGTTTGCGTGGCCTCTTCCAGTTGCTCGGCTTCGAGTTGCTCCGCGCGCTCCTGCCCGGCGGTACGGGCGGCGCGGTACTCCGCGCGCACAGATTGGCGGCGCTTGCCCTTGGGCAGCATGTGTTTAGAGGGCATGGGTGACTGCGCTCACGAGGCTTCCGGCATTCCGCAGCCGGCGCGCGAAGAGAAGAAAAACCGACCCACGGGGCCGTGGGGAGAAGCGCTGGTGAACCCGTCCTAAGACGGCGGGACCCTGCCGTGGTTCTTTAGGCATTCCGGACTGGCGGACACTGCACACCGAACCATATATACGAGCAAGACCCCTGTTCATTGAATGTTGGTTCAACCAGCGTTATTCCCCCACCTGCTTTGCAGGCCGGTTTCTGTGTTGGATGCTAACGGCGAAGCAAGGATTTAGCAAGCGGGCAGGAGAATGCGCACGGAGGGCTGCTCCACGCGCGGTTCTTCCCTGTCTCATCTGCAACGGTGGCTTAGTGAGCGGGAGCGGCAGCCGGAGCGTCATCCTGGCGTGCAGCCTGCGTGCCCTCCGGCGAGCGGCGCCATGCGAAGTAGGCGTCCAGTGCTTTGAGGCCCGGCGCGTTGGGCACTGGGCCGGTGTGCGGCGTCGTTGCGAAGTACATCAGCGTTGGGTTCTTGTCGCTGAAGGCCGGCCATTGCGGCATGCCGCCGCCGTTGGGGTTGCCGTACTTGGCGAAGTTGGTCCAGTAGGTGACCATGGCGTCGGAGATGGTGCGGTCGGCGGCGGTGGGCTGCTCGTTGCGCTGCCCATCGATATGGCCGAAGACGTAAGGCACCTCGCGGCCATGCGGCGCGCCATGTCCGGCCTGCGGTGAGCCGGCAGGATAGTCCGGGTGCTGGTCGAAGTAATAGAAGTAGACGGGCGATTTGCCCAGCTGCGACTGCAGCCGCGCCCATATCCAGGTATGCCAGCCAAAAGTGGCGTCGCGACTGAGGTCGCGCGCAGTCTTGGGGACTGCGTCCGTATCGCCGGCGGGATACGCCTTCAGCAGATCGTCGGCGAAGGTGCCGTAGCGTTTGTGGACATTGGCGACGTAGTCCTGCGCGGTGCGATCGCGCGAGAAGCTCGCGCCCTCGTCCGAGTTATAGCCGATGAGCACAGGCACGTCGTTGAATTTCTTCGCGGAGTAGAGCGTGTACTGGTCGGTGGGGATCACCCAGCCGTCCACGATGGGCCACGCAAGTCCGCGGGTTGCGGCGAGCAGCTTCTGGGGCGGAAGCGCTCTGAGGTCTGCGACGGACGTTGCGCCGAGGCTGGTTGCGAACTGCGTACCGCTGCGCTCGGCATCGGCGAGCGAGCGCATGTTCTCTCCGGGCTGGCCGGCAGGCCGCGATGGGCCGAACGAGCCGCCGCTCTCGGAGATGGCGCCCTCGAACAGACCCTTCGCCAGCGGCGAGGCGCACAGCTGGCTTACGGCGATGCCGCCGGCGGACTCGCCGAAGATGGTGACCTTGCCGGGATCGCCGCCAAAGGCCGCGATGTTTTTCTTCACCCATTGGAGCCCGGCGATCATGTCCAGCAGGCCGTAGTTGCCGGAGACGTGCTCTGGCGACTCAGCGCTCAGCCCGGGTGCGCGAAGAAGCCCAGCACGCCCACGCGATACGAGATGCTGACCAGCACGACCCCTTTGCGCGCCAGCACCTCGCCCGAGTAAGTGGGGACAGACGTGGCGCCTGCATTGAAGCCGCCGCCGTAGATCCATACCAGCACAGGCAGGTGTTGGCTGGGAGATTTTGCCGGTGTCCAGACATTGAGATAGAGGCAGTCTTCACTCATGGAGGCGGAGTTGCCGCTCTGCATGCAGTCCGGGCCGAACTTGTCCGCGTCGCGGACGCCCTGCCAGCTTGCAGCGGTTTCTGGCCCACGCCAGCGTAGGTTGCCGACCGGCGGCGCGGCGAAGGGGATGCCTTTGTAGACAGTGAGGTCGGCGTCGACGGTGCCGCGCAGTTGGCCCTGCTCCACCTTGACGATCGTTTGCGCAGGCATCGCCGGCGCGACGACCCATATGGCCGCAGCGATGATTGCAGCGGGCAAACGTGAGTTCTTCATTGCTCAAACCTCCGGCTATCTACGCACATACGAGACGCAGATACGGCAAGGCGTCACCGGCCCAGCGGGAACTGGTAGACGTTGACGCTGATGGGCGCGACGGTGAGTGTCTTCGACGAACCCGCTGAGCTCTCCTGGATCGCCACCTGCGGCGCCTGTCCGAGCCGGTCGGCGGCGGCAATCGTAGGACCGGTGATCTGCCAGAGCTTGGCTGCGCCCGCAACGTTCACGCCATCCATGCTGAAGTTCTGCGGCGAGCTGGTCGCATTGACTACCGACAGCAGCAGCGATTTGCGGTCCGGGCTGAGCGCGGCAAACATGTCCAGCGGATAGGTCGGACTGCCCGAGGTCGCATTCGGCTGATCGCCGGTGGTGACGATGGGCGCGGGCTGCGGCGAGTTTCCGTTGACCGCGACAGGAATCGCGCCGACGAACTGGTTGCTGTAGAGCTTGAAGATCAGGCCCAGCGTGTTGAAGGTGGATGAGGTGCGGCCGATGTCCAGCATGGACGCGCCGGTGGTGTGCGCGGCCATGGTCAGGAAGTCCGAGTGGCGCATCATCTCATTGAAGATCATGCCGTAGGCGAGGTCGGTGGCGAGATTGGCGCCGCCACGGCCACCACCGGCTGCCGTTCCGCCCGGCATCCCGGAGAAGGAGTACTCATCGATCGACAGGAAGATGTGCTTGTCCACCATCTGCGGGAAGCGCTTCTGATAGCCCTCCCACTCGAGCGCCTTGTCGAGCACGACGTTCGCGCCGTAGCGCGCGGACTGCAGCAGGTCCATGTCCTGCTTCACGTAGGCATCGTCGTTGTTGGCGTCCATGGGCAGCGCGCGCGCCTTATCGAGATCGAAGCGGCGGCCGGGGTGTGAGTACCAATGCTCGGCGATGCCGTCAAAGTTGCCCCACGTCTCCTTCAGGAACATGCCAGTCCAGTCCGCCGGCGTGCCGTAGAGCGGCGTGAGGTCGCCTATATGCTGGGCGCGGTCCTCACCGCGGATGCCGTCTTGTTCGAGAATGCGGCCGGAGGCGATCAGAACGATCGACGGATCAACCTGGCGCATGGCCTTGGCGAACTCATTGTGCTTCAGCATGTAGTAGTGCGTGTCCGTGCGGCCAAGTTGCCAGCTGCCCCAGGGCTCATTGCCGATGTTCCAGAGCTTGATGTGGTACGGCTCCGGGTGGCCGTTCTTGGCGCGCAACGCGCCCATGCGTGTGGAGGTTGAGCCGTTCATATACTCCACCTGCTCGGCGGCGGAGTGCGAGTCGCCAAAGCCCGCGTTGACGCTGACGTACGCCTCGACGTTCAGCAGCTTGCACAGCGTCATGAACTCGTCCATGCCGAGGTCGTTGGGCTGCGCCGCGCCCCATGCGGCGTCCCAATCCGTGGGCCGCTTGTCGGGATCGCTGATGGTGTTGTACCAGATGAGGTTTGAGGTGTAGTTGCCACCGTAGCGCCAGAAGCCCATGTTGATCTGCTTCAGCAGCGCAATCGTGTCCGGACGGAAGCCCTGGATATTGTCGGCCGGCATCAGCGAGACCGCGCCAACGTGGAAGTCGCCCGAGCCGGTGCCGGTGATCTCAAGCGCCGCATCCTGCGTAGCCGCCGGAGCCGTGAAGCTGAGCGGGAAGGTCTTGTAGGCCTGTGTCGTCGTGATGGTGGTGACCTGGCGATCGCCGTCGCCCGCGCCCCACACCAGCGCAACCTTCAGGTGCGCGCCGGGAGTCGCGCGCAGCACGATACGGCCGGTGTACTTCTTGCCGGCGACAAGTTCCATGCCAGCCTGGCGGATGCCGTGCGGCGTCGAGGCATCGAGCGCGATGCGCGGACTCTGCTCGCCGGAGTAGGCGTCCTGCTTGTCCATGGTCACTGCGCTGTCCGGGCCGATGGGCCGCCAGCGTTGCGCAGCCGTTGTGCGCGGTCCTCCGCCCTGCTGCCCGCGCGGAGCGGGATCGGGCGTGGAGTTGATGGGAGAATAGAACTTGCGGTCGTCCAGCATCTCCGCCCACACGGCGCGGTAGAACGTATTGCGGATGTGCTCGGTAAACATGCCGTACAGATACTTTGAGACCGGCGGCATGGTCTTCTGCGTGTCGATCGAGACAGAGATGGGACCGGCGGTCTGGGCAGTCGCCTGCTGGGCGGGTAACGCCGCGACGAAGGAAAGGCCGAGTGCAACGGCCGCAAGTGTTTTCATCTGTCTTCTCCTTGAATTGGTTCCGCAGCTCCCTCTGTATGGACTGCGTTAGCCGGCGGTACCTTGAGTCGCGCAGAAAGCGTTTTCTGGAGCGGGAAACATATTGCCACAAGCGTGGCCTCGCTGGCCAGTGTCCATCAGTGCGCCGGCGGAGTTGCGGCTGGCGCAGGAGCCCGCAACTGATACCCAACGAATGCGAAATGCCTGCTGTCCGGCGACCACGAATTGACGTTCATCGTCCCGGAGCCGCCGGTCAGGCTTACGATGTCACGGATCTTGCGGTCCTGTAGATTCATCACGCGGAGGATGACGCTGCGGTTGGAAGGGTGACCCGCGGTCCCCTTCTCGTAGCTGATGTAGACGATCTGTTTGCCGTCGGGCGAAGGATGCGGCGTCCAGTTCACGCGCTCGTCGCTGGTGATCTGCTCGGGAGAGCTGCCGTCGGGCTTGATCCGCCAAATCTGTACAGTCCCGCTGCGGTCGGAGCAGAAGTAGATCCACTTGCCGTCCGGCGCATAGTCCGGATCGTCGCTGACGCCTGTGCCGGTGGTGACGGCATGCTCACCGGTACCGTCAATGCCGACTGACCAGAAGTTGAGCGATGCGCCATCGGGATGCACGAACAGAAGGGATTTGCTGTCCGGCGCCCAGCTATGAAAGTAGGCGCCGTCGGTGTGTGTGACGAGCTTCGGCTCACCGCCTTCGGCGGGAACCAGAAAGACGTGCGAACCTCTCATCTCTGGCGTACTACAGCTGATGGCCAGCAGCTTGCCATCCGGCGAAATTCCATGGCTGCCATTGCAGCGCGTGGCTGCCCCGATGTTGAGCGCCTCCGGCTGGCCGTCGCCGGCAGGGACCCGCATGATCTTGCCGCCCTGGTCAAAGAGCAGAGAGCCTCCGTCACGCGTCCAGTTCGGCGCCTCGAAGTATGCATCCGCTTGATAGACCGTTACGGGCTGGGCCGCAGTGCTGGCCGTCTCAATGGTCTGCAGGATGCTGGTCACGGGCGTCTGCTGCGCCAGCCCCGCATGGCCCATCAGAGAAACGGCCGCAGCCAGAATCCCCAACTGCGCCACGATCTCCCCGCGACTCTTCCGCTGCAACAAGTGCGTCCCCATGGCTTCCCTCTCTGGCTTCCTGTCCGGCAACCATCCTCTCCGAGCGATGCAATCCCGGTCAAGGCTCCCAGATGCGAAACTCCGCAGTTCTGCAAGGTTTCGCGCTGCTGAGATTTTTCTCTGAATAAACGCTTTTGACCCGCATCTTCTGGCCTTTCAGGCTCGTCTTCCAGAGATGGTTCCCATCCCTGTTTCCGGCATGATAAAGTTCGTCTGCCCGAAAACCGCCCTGCGGCGCGTTGCGCTATACGAACGCTGCATTGCGGTATACCCATTCCTTGCGTGGCACGTTCGCCATGGGAATGGAGTGATCGGCGGAGCGGGAACACCCCGTCCACAGCAAAGAAGGAAGTGCACTGATGCGATTTAGAGACAGCAGAACGATCGGATTCCCCACCCTTTTCGCCGTTGCGGCCATCGCCGGCGGCGCAGTGTCACCCGCGCAGCAGGGGCGCACGACATGGCATGACTATCTCGGCGGCCCGGACAGCTCGCACTACTCCGCCCTGAAGCAGATCAACACCGGCAACGTGAAAAATCTGGACGTGGCCTGGAGCTATCCCACCGGGGACGAGACGACCTACACCTTCAGCCCCGTAGTGGTGGATAACGTCGCGTACGTCGCGGCAAAAGGCGGCGCTCTGGTTGCGCTGGACGCGACCACCGGCAAAGAGCTGTGGGTGCATGCCTTCACCGCCGCCGGTGCGGTGCCCTCCCGCTTCGGCGGGATCGCCGGCATGCGCGGCATCAATTACTGGGAGAGCAAGGACCGCAAGGACCGCCGCCTCTTCATCCCGTCCAGCGGCTTTGAGTACTGCATCGATGCGAAGACCGGCACCCTGGTGGACTCGTTTGCGGACCATGGAAAGCTGGATCTGAAGGTCGGCGTCGACCGTACCGAGCGGCCGCTCTCCTCGCGCACGCCCGGCCGCATCTTTGAGAACCTGCTGATCCTCGGCAGCGCCACCGGTGAGGGCTACCTCGCGCCTCCCGGCGACATTCGCGCATTCGATGTGGTGACCGGAAAGCTTGTCTGGGTCTTCCGCACTCTTCCAAAGGCCGGCGAACCGGGCGCCGATACGTGGCCCAAGGGCGCGGCCAGCTACATGGGCGGTGTGGACGTGTGGGGCGAGATCACCGTCGACGAAAAGCGCGGAATCGCCTACTTCCCCGTTGCATCGGCGAAGTATGAACTCTATGGCGGCGACCGTCCCGGCAACAATCTGTACGCCGATTGCATACTGGCGGTCAACGCGCGCACCGGCAAATATCTGTGGCACTACCAGACCATCCACCACGACGTGTGGGACTATGACCCCGATGCTGCCCCGCAGTTGGTGACCGTCAAGCACGACGGCAAGATGGTGGACGCTGTAGCGCTCGCCTCAAAGAATGGCTTCCTGTATGTCTTCGACCGCGTTACAGGAAAGCCGCTGTGGCCCATCGAAGAGCGCCCCGTCCCGCAGAGCGACGTGCCCGGCGAGGTCACCTCGAAGACGCAGCCCTTCCCCACTGTGGTGCCGCCCTTCGGACGCCAGGGCTGGACACCGGCCGACTTCTACACCGGATTCATGAAGCCGGAGGAGATCGACTGGTGGAAGAATCGCCTTTCGAATGCGCAAACCGGCCTCTATACTCCGCCTTCGACTAAAACGGATACGGTCAACCTTCCCAGCGTGAATGGCGGCGCCTTGTTCTTCTCCACTGGCGCAGACCCCACCAACGGTACCGTTTATGTGCTGTCAAAAGACATGCCCTCCATCGTGAAGCTGGTGCCGGAAGGGCAATCCACTGCCGCAAACACAGGCGGGCTGGTCCCCAGCCGCCAGGCTGGAGCAGCCGCGCCGACTCGCGCCAGGCTGGGTGCCCCGCCCACGCCCGAGCAGATGGGACGCGCAGTCTATGAGCAGAACTGCCAGTTCTGCCATGGGCCTGCCCTGAAGGGCGACCGTGGCCCTGCGCTCGATACCGTAATCAGCCGACTTGGCACGGACGCCACGAAGACGGTCATCACCAACGGCAAACCTGCCGGTGGCATGCCTCCCTTTGGATCGCTGCCCGCTGACTCCATGAATAGCCTGCTCTCCTTCCTGAAGTCGCCCGATCTGGCTCCCGTAGGCTCGGCAGCAGTAGGCGGCACACGGGCTGCGGCGTTCCGGGGCCCAGCAGAGCCCGCATATCCAGCAGACGTCGAAGGTCCTCCGTCGCGTTACAAGACCGGCTACGGAAATGAGTCCTACATCATCACTCCGCCATGGAGCTACATCGTGGCGTACGACCTGAACACCGGCAGGATCAAGTGGAAGTCGCCCTATGGCGATACCCCGCAGGCCGGGCCGAGCGACAAGCTGCGCGGCAATGTCTATCCCAAGGCCGGGTTCGTCATCACGGCTGGAGGACTGCTTCTCTTCGCGGGCAATGACTCCAAGCTGTACGCGGTGAACAGCACGACCGGCGAGGTGGTCTTCTCGAAGGAACTACCCAATGGCTCGCAGGGCGTGCCGGCCGTTTACGAAGTCAATGGCCGGGAGTACATTCTTGTTGCCGTGGCCGGAGCTATCCCGTACCCCGAGGGGGCATACATGCCGGCGGGCGGAGTCCGTCCTCCCACAACCTCCAAGAGCTATATGGCATTTGCGCTTCCTGCGGTGGCGAAGAAGGCCTCTGCGCGGTAAGTCCAATTTTTGAATGAAAGCAGGAGAAACCCATGCTGGATAAGCGGTATTTGCTCTCGACGGTCGCAGCGCTCTTCGTTGCGATGCCGGTGTTTGCTGCCGGTCCCTCCTTCCACCCCGATGTGACCCTCACCGGCTCCAGCCTGACGGGCTGGCACACCGTGGGCCAGGCCACGTGGCGGGCTGCGAATGGTGAACTCACCGCAACTCCGCAGTCCGGCAACGGGGGCTGGCTGATGCTGGACAAAGGCCTGCAGGACGTTGGACTCTACACCGAGTTCCGCTGCGCGGGTCCATGCGATGCCGGGGCGCTCTTCCGCGCCGAGAAGACCGCCGACGGCTGGAAGGGCATCTACATCTCGTTCACCGATCCGGACAACGGCTCCTATGCCGTGACCCTCGACGCGCAGGGCAAGATACTCACGCGCGAGCAGCTGCGCCGCGGTGGCGGGTTGATCCGCGTCGCGCCGGCGGCCACGACGCAGGCTGCAGGCGGGCCGCCGCGCAGACCCGGTGGCGCCGGCTTCCCGCCGCGGGTCGCTGTGGACCTGCCGCTCAAGGCGCCGGACACCAGCATGCATGTGGGACAGTGGAACTCCATTGAGTGCATGTTCGACGCCAATATCGCACGCGCCGTGCTGAACAATGGCCGCGAGGCTGGCGGCGTGGACGACACCGACGGCTACGGTCCCATCGCGTTGTATGTGGGCGGCGCCGGCCCCGTGGAATTCCGCAACGTGGGCTATACCGACCTAGGGCTGCGGGTGATGCCTGCGGAGAAGACCTCGCCCAACTTCCGCAAGCAGCAGATCAGCGACTTCTACTACTCCATGACTGCCGCAGCCGCCGACTTTAACCATGACGGCAACATGGACATCGTCTCCGGCCCATACATCTACTACGGCCCGGACTACACGAAGCGGCGCGAGATTGCGCTGGCCGAATCCACCAGCCCTTCCACCTCCTTCAATGAGTGGTGGTGCGAATACACGGCGGACTTCAATGGCGATGGCTGGCCGGACATCATCAACGTGACCTACGGCGGCGCGAACGCCGGGGTCTTCCTGTATGTCAATCCCAAGGGCGAGAATCGGCGCTGGGAGAAGTACAAGGTCGTCTCGAACGTCTCCAGTGAGATCGCCGTGCTTGCGAACGTCGACGGCACCGGCCCCGCTGTTGTGTATATGGGCGGGGGATACGTCAGCTATGCCAAGCCTGACCCAGCGAACCCGACCGGGCCGTGGATCGAGCACCATGTCTCCGAGGCAGGCTACGGCGGCGCGCACGGCATCGGCGTGGGCGACATCAACGGCGACGGTCGCCTGGACGTCCTGAACATGTACGGCTGGTGGGAGCAGCCTGCGGCCGGCGGTAACGGGCCGTGGAAGTATCACTCGCAGGCCTTCGGAGGCGTCGGCCACGGCATCTCAGGGGGAGCAACCATGGGCGTCTATGACGTCAACGGTGACGGCCTGCCGGATGTGGTCACCTCGCTGAACGCGCATGGCTGGGGCCTTGCCTGGTATGAGCAGAAGCGCGATGCCCAGGGCAACATCTCCTTCGTCCAGCACATGATCATGGATGACCTGAATACGGAGAAGGAGAACGCCGGAGGCGTCGCCTTCTCTGAGCTGCACGCCGCGAACTTCGCAGACATGAACGGCGACGGCATTCCCGACCTGATCACCGGCAAGCGCTACTGGTCGCACAACGCCGACTATCTCGATCCCGATCCGTTTGGGCCGCCTGTCCTCTACATCTACAAGACGGTGCGCGATCCCAAAGCTCCGGGTGGTGCGCGGTTCGTGCCTGAGCTGGTCGACAACCGCTCCGGCGTCGGCTCAACCGTGCTGCCCGTCGATCTGAAACACGATGGCACCATGGACATCGTCACCGGCACCAAGCTGGGGACGTTTATCTTCTGGGGCAAGCCGCACGCCGCAGCCGCCAAACACTAACCAACAACGAAATGCCCCGCGTCTCGAGTCTGAGGCGTGGGGCTTTTTCTTTCCCGTCTAAATCAAACTGCGAATGCTGCCGCCATCCACTCCCCACACCGAGGACGTGATGTACGACGCCAGATCGCTGGCCAGAAACACCACCACGTTCGCCACCTCGTCCGGCTCGCCCAGTCGTTCCAGCGGCAGTTGCCGCAGCTTCATCTCATGGTCCACCGCCTGCCGCGGCGGCATGTTGTGGATCGCTGCGAGCCCATCCGCGAAGCCGCCCGGACGCGACCAGAATGTGCTCCAGATCGGTCCCGGTGCGACCGCGTTCACACGAATCTTGGGCGCTTCGGACCGCGCAAGGCTCTTCGTCACCGACAGCATCGCCGCCTTCATCGCGCCGTAGTCCGCCGGCGCAGGCTCCGGCTGGCGGCCAAGGTCGGAGGCGTTCATGATGATCGCGGCCTTGTCCTTCTGCCGCAGCAGCGGCAGCAGATGCCGCGTGACCCGCACGGCGGACATCAACGTGATCTGGAAGCTGCGCTCCCACTGCTCATCCGTGATCTCCATAAACGGCTTAGGGTCGGCCTGTCCAATGTTATTGAAGAGCACGTCAACGCCGTGCGGCAATTTGCCCAGCAACTCATCCAGCCCGCTCGCGCAGCCCATCGCCGTGCTGAAGTCCGCGACGACAGAGGACACGTCGACGCCGTGGGCCTCGGCCTCACGAGCAGTCTTCTCCAGTTGCTGCGCGTCACAGTCGATGAGCGCCAGATGCGCCCCTTCTCTGGCGAACGCAAGCGCCGTGGCGCGGCCGATGCCGTTCGCCGCTCCCGTAATTAGCACCGTCTTGTCTCTTAGCCCCGTCTCCATGTGTACTCAAAGAACCTTCCTGGTCTTTTTGTCAATCTTCCGGCAGACCGCGTTCGTACAAGCAATTAGACCCGATCGGTGACAGAGCCTGGAAGGATTTTCATCTGCGCTGGAATAACCAGCGCCGCGTCGGATATTGTTGAAGCAGCGCTGCACATCTGTAAGGAGTTCCTTGTATGCAATACGACGGCTACCCATACGCGGGTAAGACGATGCAACGGCATGGCGTGACGCTGGGTTTTCTTCTGCTGATCATGTTCGCCCCGGCCGCAGCTCAGCAACCGCACCAGCAGCCGCCCGCCGCGCAGCCTTCCGTCGGCTCGGTAACGCAGTCGGTCACGGTTACGGCCGCCCGCGGGCTCGATATCGCCGACTCCGCAACCAGCACCGTAACCCTGCTGCCGGAACAGATGGATGCGGCCCCCGGGCTTTCGCTGGACGACAGGCTGCACCAGGTCGCCGGTTTCTCTCTGTTCCGCCGCACCAGCTCCTGGACTGCGAACCCCACCACGGAGGGCGTAAGCCTGCGCGGACTCGGTTCCACCGCCGCCAGCCGCACGCTGGTGGTAAGCGACCAGGTGCCGCAGAACGATCCCTTCGGCGGCTGGATCCATTGGGACGAGATTCCCTCACTCGCCATCGGCGGCGTAAACCTGCTGCGCGGCGGCTCGTCCGATCTTTACGGCTCCTCAGCCATTGGCGGCGTGATCGACATTGCTCCCGAAACTCCGGAGATTCGCGATGCGCGTGGCCATGCTATCTCCTTTGGATTCGCGGCGGACGCCAGTGGCGCGACCGAGAACTCCGCCAATGAGAACGCCTTGTTGACTGCTGCCCGCAGCCACCTGGGCGCGCTGGGAGCCTTCAGCGGCTTCTCCACCGGCGGTTATGTCCCCATCGCTCCGGCGCTGCGCGGCTTGGTCGACATTCCCGCCAATGTAAAGGGCGAAGCGGCACGCGTGGAGCTACGCGGAACCGATCCGGCAACGCACAATGATTTCTTTCTGCGCGGTAATCTCCTGAATGAGCTGCGCAGCAACGGCACTCCACTACAGACAAACGCCGCGCGTCTGTGGCGATACCAGGCAGGCGGCGACCTGCACACCGCGCGCACGCAGTCCCTGCTGC
>DATCBR010000007.1:0-11947 GCA_036511765.1 Acidobacteriaceae bacterium
GCGGGGCGCGGCAACGGCGTACAGCATCTGACCATTGCGTCGAACGGCCGCGTTTCTTACTCAGCCAGCTCCGGCTTGTACGTCGACGACCAGAACCTTGGTCCCGTCGAACAACCCTTCTCGGTGGTGGACTCGATCGGACGAGGAAGCGACGTCCAGCCATACGTCCTGTTCAGTCCCGATGGAAAGCGGTTCGCCTACGTCAAGCAGGTTCCCGGAGGCTTTGCCGTAGTGATTGATGGAAAGGCGGGCCGGGCCTACGACAATATCGGCGTGCTTCAGTTCAGTCCCGATTCCCAGCACTATCTTTATGTGGGAGATCGGAAATCGGCCTTCGCGGTTTTCGACGGGCAGGAGATGCCGGGTGAGGACGCCAGCGGGGTCCGCAACATTGTCTTCAGCCAGACCGGCGGCCATTATGCCTACCTTGCGATCTCGGCGCAGGCCGGAACCCGCATGGTGATCGACGGGAAGGCGAGTCCGCGCTTCCCTGGACTTGTTGCGAACTCGATGCGCTTCAGTGACGATGGCAAGCACTATGCTTACGCGACCGAGGCGAATGGATCCAGTTGGCAGATCGTCCGCGACGGCGTGGCCACGAAGGTCACGTCTCTGATTTCCTTTACGACCCGGACCGGACCGCCGCACATCGACTTCCCTCCGCTCATCTTCAGCGGCGACGGAACCCGGCTGGTCTGGAGTTGGCCGAAGCCGGATGGCGTCAGCAAAGACGTGATCAGCATCGACGGTCAGGAGATCATGCACGGATACAGCATGTACGAGTTTCCGGAGTTCTCACCCGACAGCAGGCACTTCGCCACCATGGTTCGGGTGGCGAATCAGTACGCAGTTGCGGTGGATGGAAAGATTGGGCCCGGTTATGACGACTTCCTGGAAACGAACCGGAACGTTGCGCGCTTCGTCGACGCGCATACGTTCCGCTTTCTGGGCGTGAAGAATGGGTCGGTGTATCGGGTAACGGTGAACCTGGGCGGATAAGATTCAACGGCTCGAAGAGCCATTCGACGAAATGAACGTTCAAGCGTACTTCGGGGCCACAGGCTCAAATCAGATATTCCAACGGAGACGAAAGCCATGCGAAAAATGAAAATCCCAGCCTACCTCGGGCCCCTGTCCTTGTCGATGCTTCTTCTCGTCTCGATGCTCTCCGCGCAAGCTCTGCACGCGCAAGCTCCGGCGGCAGGCGCCTCAGTGTCGGTGAGGATGATTGAGATGGTGAACTCCAGCAAAGATCCGGCGGGCAAGCAGTATCGCGCCTCGGTGACCAGGGCGGTCGATGCGGGTAATGGCGTTGTGATTCCGCAGGGCACGGCTGCGACCGTCACTCTGGCGAACGGCGGATCGGGCTGGACCACCCAGCTCGTCTCCGTGAGCATCAACGGCCAGCCGGTTGCCGTCGCCAGCGGCCCGGCCAGCGTCACCTCCGCCGCGCAGACCGCGGCAGGCAGCGCGCTGGGCGCGATGAACTCCGTGCTCGGCGGATTCGGGCATCATGTGAGCGCGCCTTCCGGCGTGACGGCGGTGGCGATGGGCCAGAGGGTCGTCCTTCCGCCGGGTGCCACCCTGACCTTCGTGCTCACACAGCCTCCCGCGGCTGGCCCGGCAGCGCCCGGCCAAGCGGCCCCGCCCTCCGGCCAACCCATGATGGCTTCCGCGGCATCCGCGCCTGGTCCCAGTCCAGCCGCGGCGCCTGATCCCAGTCCAGCCGCGGCGCCCGCGCCTGGTTCCGGTCCGGCTGCGGCCCCCACGCCGGGACAGTTATTTATCTCCTGCTCCACCTCAGAAGATGGAGGGATCGACACCTATTACACGGGCGTCTTCGCCATCCGGGCCAGGCCGGGTAATCCAGGGGGGCAGCGGTTTCCCATGGGCGGCTACATCGGTGGAACATGGATGATGCCTGCTGTCCCAACCCAAACGGTCCTCGATCACTTTCAGGCTTACCTGACCCAGAAGGGCTACAAGTTTAAGCCCGGAAGCGATTCGGCCTGCGATGTCAAGCCGACCGAAGCGGCAACCCAAGCGGCCCAACATAAGCGGGCATACGACCAAGGCGGGTGCTCCACCTGCGGCAAAGTGGTGGAGACCGGGTGGAAGGACGGATCAGGCGAGGCTTCGGCACCTGCCGCGCAACCAATGACCGCCTCCGCTGCGCCCGTTGTTCACCCCAGTCCCGCAGCAGCGATGCCAACCGCAGCGGCCTCCACTGGCGGACCCTTCATCTCCTGCTCGACCTCAGGCGGTGCAGGGATCGACACGTATTACACCGCCGTTTTCCAGACGACAAAGCCAGTGAGACATCTGCCGAACGGGGGAAACCTCGTCGATCAATCGGTTCTCGATAACTTCTATGCGTACCTGAAACAGAAGGGCTACAACTTCAAGCCTGGCAGCAATTATGGCTGCGTTGTGGGGCCAACCGACGCGACGGTACAGGCGGAGCACCAAAAGCGGACCGCTAATAACGGCGGCTGCTCCAACTGCGGCAAAGTGGTCGAGACCGGCTGGAAAGACACGCCTTGATCCAAACCCACGCCAGGCCACAGTGCGGCGGGTGGATTTGACCCCTCTGGAAGCAGGCCCAAGTCAGAATTCCGAATGGAGATATACGCTATGCGAAAGATGAAGATTTCATACTTCGGGTCCCTCTCTTTCTCGATGCTCTTTCTCGTCTCGATCATCTCCACGCCCGCGCTGCCCGCGCAAGCTCCGGCGGCAGGCGCAGCGGTCGCGGTGAGGATGATGGAAGCCATCGACTCCAGTAAAGATCCCGCTGGCAAGCAGTATCGCGCCTCGGTGACGAAGGCGGTCGATGCCGGTAACGGCCTCATGATCCCGCAGGGCGCCGTCGCAGCGGTCACTCTCGCCAAGGGCGGCACCGGGTGGACGACGCAACTTGCCTCCGTGACCGTCAACGGCCAGAGTGTTGCCGTCGCCAGCGGCCCGGCGAGCGTCACCTCCAACCTGCAGACCGCCGCAACCAGCGCGGTGAGCGCGGTGGGCTCGATGCTAGGCGGATTCGGCCATCACGTGAATGCGCCTTCGGGGGTGACGGCGGTTGCGATGGGCCAACGCGTCGTGCTGCCGCCGGGGATCACGCTGACCTTCGTGCTCAGCCAGCCCCCGGCAGCGAATGCGGCAGCGCCCGCCGGGCAGCCGCTTACCGCCTCCGCTTCGCCGGCGCCGATGGCCGGCGGCGGCGCAGGTGCGGCTGGCGCGTCGAACTCGCCGGCGGCGAACCATCCCGCATCGGCGGGAGCCTTGGCCGCCACCATCCAGGAGACGCTGCTGGGGCCCGCCAAGAAGGCTTCGGGCCCGGGCATCCCCAATCCTTTTGTTGTGAGTCCCGACGGCGGGCATTACGCAGTTCCCGTGATGCACGGAAGCCGTGAACTGATGATCGTCGACGGAGTGGACGGCCCTGAGTTCGACCACGCCCCGGACGGCTCGGGCGGACAACCCATCGACTTCGTGTTCAGCCAGGATGGCAAGCACTCGGCGTATGTGGGCCAGAGCGGCAACGACTTCGTGGAGGTCCGGGATGGCAAAACGGCGTTCACGATTGTCAGCGTCACGCCTGGGGCCTCCCAGAACCCATCCGTGAAGGTAATCGACGAGTCGCGCCTTCACAACCTGGGCGCCCCTACTGGTTCGCTCATGCATCAGTGTCTCATCAGCCCAAGCGGAGCCCATATCGCGGTTGTGAGCTATGAGCTGGCGCCGGCTGGCTACCGCATCCTTCTCGATGGGGTGAAGAGCCCGGTCTATCGCTCGATCGACACGAGCAAGATAGCTTTTGTCGCGGAAAAACTCGTCTACTCCGCCCAGACCAGTGACGACAAATGGCATGTGGTGGTGAACGACAAGCCGGGCCCGGCCCACGACGGGGTGCTCACTCTGCTGGTGAACGCCGACGACAGCCACTACGCCTTCATCGCCGTAGACGGAGGAAGCGACGGAGGCCACCAGCTTGTAGCCGCGGATGGCGTCGCAGGCACGCCGTATCGCGGAACCATCCAGTATATGACCCTTGCGTCGAACGGCCGCGTTGCCTACGAAGCGGTCGTGGGCGGCACGCCTGGGTCGCCCAACGGCTCCAACGACTTGTACGTCGACGGCCATGACCTTGGTCCGGCCGCGTCACCCTTCACGGTCGTGGACCCATCCGGAAGGACAAACGGCTCCCAGGCATACGTCTTGTTCAGCCCGGATGGAAAGCGGTTCGCCTATACCAGGAAAGTTGCCGGAGGCATGGCAGCCGTGGTTGACGAAAAGGTGGGCCGGGCTTACGACAGCATTGGCGTGTTTCAGTTCAGTCCCGATTCCAAACACGAGTTTTATGTGGGCACCCGGAGTTCGCAGTTCGTTGTGCTCGACGGGCAGGAGATGCAGGGCGAGGGCACCGTCAAGAATTTTGTCTTCAGCCAGACAGGCGGACACCTTGCCTATCTGGCGTACGGGCCGACGACCGGTTTCCACACGGTCGTGGATGGGAAAGCGAGTCCGCGCTTCCAGGAGTTAGTTCCCAACTCGATGAGCTTCAGCGAGGACGGCAAACACTATGCCTACGCGGCCCAGGCCCAGATCGTACGCGACGGCGTGGCCACGAATGTGACCGGCCCGGTTCCCTTCAACACCCGAACCAGATCGGACGTCAACTTTCCTCCGCTCTTCTTTAGCGGCGATGGAACGCGGCTCGTCTGGGTCCGGCTGCTACCGGGCGGCGCCGGCTATGCGCTCGACATCGACGGTCAGGAGATTGTGCGCGGCCTCGGCAATTACGAGTTTCCGGCGTTCAGTCCCGATAGCAAGCGCTTCGCCACCATGATCTGGTTGGGAGTGGGAAAGGGCTATGCACTTTCGGTGGATGGAAAGACTGGGCCCGTTTACGACGACATTCTGGAAGTGAATCAGAATGTCGCGCGCTTCCTGGACTCGCATACGTTCCGCTTTCTGGGGGTGAAGAACGGTTCGGTGTATCGGGTGACCGTGAACCTGGGAGGATGAGGACTCGCTTGCAAATTCGCCGCAAACTCGTCCATCGTTCTCGTTTTTGCTTAAAGCCTCGGATTTATCGGTGCCGTAATCCAGAACTTCCAATGGAGACGAAAGCCATGCGAAAGATGAAAGTTCCAGCGTACTTCGTGCCCTTGTACTTCGCGATGTTCCTTTTGTCGATGGCAACGGCACAGATCTCGTCTGCCCAGGCGGCAACCTTCTTCATCTCCTGCTCGACCTCAGGCGATGCGGGCGTCGACACCTATTACACGGGCGTCTTCGAGGTCGGGGCCAAGCCGGGCCGTTCACCGCACCCGCCGAATACCCCGGGCGCCAACATCGGTGGAACTTGGATGGTTCCTGCTGTCTTACAGCAAACGGTCCTCGATCACTTTCAGGCGTACCTGACCCAGAAGGGCTACAAGTTTAAGCCTGGCAGCTCTTCGGCCTGCGATGTCGCGCCGACCGCAGCGGCTACGCAAGCGGCCCAGCATAAGCGCGCCTACGAAGGCGGCGGCTGCTCCAGCTGCGGCAAGATAGTGGAGACCGGCTGGAAGGATCCCTCCTAGTAAGCGACTGTAGGCTCCACGGATAGAAGAGGAATGGAGCCGATGAACGGATTTGAACCGTTGACCTACTGATTACGAATCAGTTGCTCTACCAACTGAGCTACATCGGCGCGCCAGACTCTATTTTAGCGGCTGGGATGGCGAATGCAAAGCATGGAGCGGACGAATCGAGCGCGGACTGACCCTGGGAAAAGCCGCCCGGCGATTACGGGGCGGCAGATGTGGCGATGCGCTCCAACTGCTGCAGGTGGTTGAGGTCATGACCGGCCATGGTCTCGACGATGGTCCAGAAGGTCATTGCTCCGCGCTCAGGATGGGTGACAGGCCGTTTGCGATCTTCTGCCGTGGCGGATTCGATTAGCAGCAGGTTCGCGTGGCGCAGGGCAAGGAAGAGAGCAAGCGCGCTTTTGAAGTCGAAGGCGCCGTATCGCTCGGCCCAATGGTCCTGATCGAAGACCTGGATCACATGGTCCGGCTCCGCCAGCGTCTGGCGCAGGCGGTAGCCGAAGACCAGATCGCAGTCGGCGAGGTGCGCGACGATCTCACGCGCGTACCATTTTCCCTCCGGCGGACGCACGGCCAACTGCTCCGCTGGCAGACGCGCGGCAAGGTCTCTGAGGCGGGCAGAGGTAGCAGAAAGAACCTCGACCGCATCGCGGTCGCCGAGGAAATCTGCGTACGGATTCGGGTCCATGGATCAAGGATGACACCGCGCGGGATGTAGGACAATAGAGGTTTGGGCGCAACGCGCCGGGAGAGCAGTTTCAACGCATGGTGGATGAGAGCACAGCACGCGTGGTCGGTATCGACCTGGGCACAACAAATTCTCTGGTCGCGTTCATGCAGGGTGATAGCCCGGCGATTATTCCCGGCGAAGATGGTGACCGCCTGGTGCCCTCAGTGGTGGCGTTTGACCAGGAGCGCGGATTTGTCGTGGGCAATGCGGCACGAGCAACACTGCTGACGGATGCGGCGAGCGCGGTGTACTCCGCAAAGCGGCTGATGGGCCGTGGCGCAGAGGATGTGCAGGAGGAGCTGAAGCTCTTTCCGTTCCAACTGGTGGAAGGGCTGAAGCCGGGCGAGGTGCTGAAGCTGAAGGTGGGTGGCCTGACGCTGACGCCACCGGAGATCTCGGCGTACGTGCTGTTGCAGTTGAAGAAGAATGCGGAGCGGTTCTTCGGCGCGCCGGTGACGAAGGCCGTGATCACGGTGCCGGCGTACTTCAACGACGCGCAGCGGCAGGCGACGAAGGATGCGGGGCGCATCGCTGGGCTGGACGTGCTGCGGCTGGTGAACGAGCCTACGGCTGCGGCGCTGGCCTATGGACTGGATAAGAGCCGCGACGGTCTGATCGCCGTCTACGACCTGGGCGGCGGAACGTTTGACATCTCGATCCTGAAGCTGCACGAGGGCATCTTTGAGGTGGTCGCGACGGGCGGCGACACGCACCTGGGTGGCGACGACGTCGACAACCTGCTGATTGCGATTGCGCTGGACGATATTACCGGTGATGCGGAGCTGGGCGTGAGTGGCGCGTCTCCTCAGAATCGAGAACTGGTGCAGGCGGTGCGCAAGGCGGTAATCGAGGCGAAGATCGCGCTGTCCGAGAAAGAGTCGGCGCGGCTGGATGTAGCACTGCCGAGCGCCGCGGCCGGAATACCAACAAGACGCTATACACGCGAGATCACGCGCGCGCAGTTTGAGCAGTTGATTGCGCCGGTGATTGCGCGGACGGCAGGGCCAGTCAAGCAGGCCATGAAAGACGCAGGCCTGAATCCGGCCCAGATCGATGAGGTGGTGCTGGTCGGCGGATCGACGCGCATTCCGGCGGTGCGTGCGTTGGTGGACGAACTGTTCGGTCTGAGCGCACGGGGGAAGAAGCCGCATACGGAGCTGAATCCGGACGAGGTGGTTGCGCTGGGCGCGGCGGTGCAGGCGCAGATCCTTGCCGGCGGCTCGGCGGCTGGCGGAAGCGCGGTGCTGGACGACCTGCTGCTGCTGGATGTGACGCCGCTCTCGCTGGGCATTGAGGCGCTGGGAGGCGTGGTGGCAAAGATTATCCAGCGCAACTCGACGATCCCGGCGAGTGCGACGGAGCACTTCACCACCGGTGTCGATGGGCAGACCAACGTGGCGATCCATGTGCTGCAGGGCGAGCGCGAGCTGGCCAAGGACTGCCGCTCGCTGGCGCGGTTCGACCTGAAGGGCATTCCGCCGATGGTTGCTGGACTGCCGCGCATCGAGGTGAAGTTCCTGATCGACGCCAATGGCATTCTGCACGTGAGCGCGCGCGAGCAGCGCAGCGGCAAAGAGGCCGAGATCGAAGTGAAGCCCACCTATGGACTCACCGACGAGCAGGTGGAGACGATGATCCTGAGTTCGTTCGACAATGCCGAGGCGGACATCGAGGCGCGGCAGGTGATCGAGGCCAAGAATGAGGCGGAGACGATTCTGAGCGCGGTGGAGAAGGGCAGGAAACACGCCGCGTGGGCGCAGTTGACGAGTGAAGAGATTGCTGCGATCGATGCGGCGGAGGCGGAGCTGCGAAGGACGGCGGCGAGTGAAGATTATCGCGCGATCCGCGCGGGCATTGAGGCGCTGGACAAGGCGACACGGCGCTTTGCCGAGGTGATGATGGATACCGACGTGATGGCCGCGATGAAGGGCCAGACGATGGATGAGGCCGGAGAGCGCATGGGCGCAGGCGATGGGCCAAGTGCGCCGCATCCGTTTGCGAAGGCGGAGTTTGAGGAAGGCGAGCCTGACACCGACGAAACCGATGCTTCGGAAGATGACCATCCTGATCCGAATTGAGAACAAACCACGGATTCACACGGATGAACACGGATTGGGAACTTGCTTTGGCTTTGATCCGTGGTAATCCGCGAAAATCCGCGGTCGCATTTGAGCAATTAGAATAGAGACAGCTATGTCTGAGCATGCAGTTGCAACACCGGAAGTCGATTTGTCGAAGCCGCCCGCTGAGGGAATGGTTCGGGTGACGTTCCAGCCCGAGGGCCGGACGGTGGAGTTCGCGTTCGATTCGCTGCCCTATGAGGGGCACGGTGAGCCGATGTCGCTGCTGGACGTGGCGGAGAACTACGGCATCTTCCTGGACCACGCCTGCGGCGGCGTCTGCGCCTGCACCACCTGCCACCTGCACGCGAAGCAGGGAGCCGAGGGCCTCAGCGAGGCCTCGGACAAGGAGCTGGATCGCCTTGAGACGGCAGCGGGCATCGAGTTGAACTCGCGGCTGGGCTGCCAGGCAGTGATTGAGAAGCCTGGAACGTATGTTGTCGACGTTCCCAAGTGGAACCGCAACTACGTGCAGGAAGGCAAGCCGGCGCACGGGCCGGGAAGCTGATTCAGTTCACAGACTGAGGCTCGTTGGCGAAGATGCAACCAGTCCGATTACCAAGGTTGCAGACGAGGCGCGCTCCTTTTCCGGAGTTGTAGTCACCAACGTACCGAGCTACGGCCAAAGTGGGATGGCTGGGTTGGTACAGTTATGTCGAAATAAAGAGGTATGCACCGGGCCCCGTTCGTTGTTTGGTTCAGTTTCGGTTTGATCGGTCTGCCGATGATGGCAGGCGCTCAGAGCAATGCTTCGCGGTCGCACGCGCGCGCGGTGCGCGAGGACCATGCGGCCCTCCCCTATCAAGTGCATATTGCGCCCACGGTGCAGCCGGAGGGCAGTTCGTCGATCGAGGCCGGCTCGGATTCCTGGGCGGCGCGCGGATACGACCTGCGCACGCTGGTGGCGCAGATCTTCAACGTGGATGTGCGGCGCATTGACCTTGCGGACGACTCGATCGGCAGCCAGCGGTTCGATGTAAGCGTGGACCTGCCGGTTGATGTGGACGAGGACACGATGCGGCGGCTGCTCGCCGATGCCGTTGAACAGCGGTTCGGGTTGCAGATTGCGGTCGAGAGCCGCGCGATGGAGGTATATGTGCTGTCGGCGCCGAACGGCCCGGGCGCGGCGATGAAGCGCCATGCGACGCGGATGAGCGCGGCAGAGGTTGTGGGCCTGAACGGAGCGGACGAGCCCGACGAGCTGAGCAGGATCACCGTGTTCGGGCAGGACTGCACGGACAAGGGATCGACTACGGGACTTTCAGTTGAGGCGAGCACGATGGCCGACTTCGAGCGCACGCTGGAGCCCGACCTGGACCGCGTGCTGGTGGATGAGACACGCCTGACCGGCAGCTTCGACTTCAGCGTGAGCAAATACGCGAGCCAGCAGGAACTCTTCGAGCGGCTGCACGACCAGCTGGGACTGGTGGTGACGCCGGAGCAGCGCAAGGTTACGGTGCTGGCGGTGCGGGCGGTTCCGAGTGCGGCAGCGAAGGGCTCGGACGTGGCCGGCGCGCCGGCGATGGTATTGCGCGGCGCCTGAGAGGGTGGGGGCAAGCAGAACGCGAGGCGGAGGGATAATTCCCTTCGCCTCTTCTGCGTTTGGATCCCGCCCATGCGCGCCCTTTGCGGTCGCGCATGAATGGGGCACCCAGTGGACTAGTGGCGGTTGTAGACGTAGACCCAGCAGCGGAGCGTGGAGCCGTCGCCGAGCGTGGCGGTGGCTTCGACGCGGAGGAAGAGGCTGGCGGCGGGATCGCCGGGGCGGAAGTCTTCATAGGCATCGAGTGCGGCGAGCGTGGCGAGGTCGGGGACCTCGAAGAGGTGACCGGGGATGTTGCTCGCTTCGGAGTCAGGCTCCGTTTCGGGATCGCATGGCTTTGCGAGTAACAGGCCGGGGTAGTTGCCGAGGTCGAGCAGGCGGCCCCGTATTGTTGCTCTGCCGGTGGCCGGGCCGATCGGCTTGAGCCTATTTGCGACGGCGGCGATCTCGCGCGGGGCGCGTCGAGGGTGCAGCGTGCCGTAGACGAAGAGCAGCGCCGGTGTGCTGGGCATCGGAAGTATCCGCCTCCCCCCTCCCCATGGTATCTATGTCCTGCATTTTGAGCCGTTTGCGGCGAGTTGGCTGTAAGCCGATGAAAATAGTGCGGTTAGGGGGTAAGTATATGATTCTACGTTCGTGGCAGGCGGCCCGAAATGCGAAGGCCGCGAGGTTAAATTGAAAAAAGGCCGCAGGCTTAAATCAAAAAGGCCGCGGCGCTTAAATTGAAAAGGCCGCAGGCTTAAATCAAAAAGGCCGCAGGCGCTTGCCCGGGGCCTTTTCGATCTTCTACTTCCATTTTATCAAGTGGAGCAAAACTAAAATGCCAACTATTTTGCGCGGGGAAGTAGTGGGGATTGTGGGAGTTGGGGAGGATGGGGAAGGAGGGAGGGGTTGACAGGGTTTCCCTGCATCTTCACTGAAGAATTTCTTCCGCAAGGACGATCCGTCGAATACTTCTCTTGTCGTCGAATGGCACGACATACTCTTTGTCACCGTTCTCGTCTGACGCTTCGAATCCTAGGTCGGGTCGTTTGCTTGTGTTCATTAGATCTACATATGTTCCATAGTCGAGTGCATAAATGTTGTACCTGACGCCTGGTTTGTCTTTGTCTGCATATCCTCGTTGTACGAGGTGCAGCACGCGGAGATCGAAAAGTTGTTGGATCACCGGATGCGTTGCTAGCTCCCTCGGGAGCATGAAGGAACGTGCCTTGCGTGTGCCAATGACCTCATCTGTAATTCTTCTTAGCACCGAGCGGAGGGCTTCGCTGAGGTTTCTTTCTTTGTCCTGCTCAAACCACTGTCGTGCGGCCTCTAAAACCGCATCCCGTTCGATCCTGTCCTTCGACTTCCTGTGCGCGACAAAGTATGCCTTGCTGAAAATGTTTATCAGGTCGCGTGCTACTCCCTCCGCCGCCCTCACCAGTTCTTGAAAGACCTTCCGTTCGGTAAACAGCTTGCTGGCCAATTTCGCACCGGTCTCCATTCCAAGGCCAGCTAGGTATCCAGATGGAAGTTCGTTTGCCAGGTGTCGGACTAGTATGTCAGCGAATGCGTCCGTTATTTCTTTTGGATTGCGGTCGTATACGTAGTAGTCGTCGATGTCGAGGAATGCTGAAATATCGGCCCCCATCTCGAAACCCACTACGCCACGTGCCGTGTTCACGCCGAAATTTGATCTATATTCCAGCGAGGCGATCTTAACGGTCACACTAGAAAGCGGCAGAAAGGAACGTTTGATGAATTCAGCAAGGTAAGGCTGAACGTCCAGAGGAAGGGATGACCATTCGTCAATCAAAATGTACAAGTGGGCTGCGTAGATTCCAAGTACTGACTTGAGCGGAGCGCTGATCGACGGAAAGATGACCTTGTCCGAGTATTCGAATCGATATGACGAAGAAGATTCTTGTGCCTTCGAATCCTCCATCGCTGCCTTGACGGCAAATACGGAGGCTGGTTT
>DATCBR010000008.1:0-8775 GCA_036511765.1 Acidobacteriaceae bacterium
CGCGAAGAGGTCGCGCCAGGAGTGGATGCCTAGGTGCGGGTGCGCCCATGGCGCGAGGCCAAGGGGGAACATGGTCATGGCGACGCGCAGGCAGCCGTAGGCGCCGAGCTTCATGACGACTCCGGCGAGGAGCATGGAGGCGGCGGTGGGCGCGGCGACGTGGCCGGTGGGCGCCCAGGTGTGGAAGGGCCAGAGGCCGGCGAGGATTGCGAATCCCACAAAGACCACAGGGAAGGCGATGAGCTGGAAGTGCGGCGAGAGATGGGAGGACGCGGCGACGAGGTCGGCAAGCGAGGTGGAGTGCGCGCCGGAGACGGCGTAAGCCGCGATGATTCCACCGAGCACCATGGCACTGCCGACGAAGGAATAGATGGCGAGTTTCATCGCGCCGTACTCGCGGCGTGTGGAGCCCCAGATGGCGATGAGGAAGTACTTGGGGATGATGACGATCTCGTAGAAGACGAAGAGGAGGAATACGTCCGATGCGAGAAAGACGCCGTAGACGGAGCCGATGAGCAGCAGATAGAAGGCGAAGAATTCGTTGGTGCGCTCGGCAATGTCCCAGGAGAAGAGCACGCCCGCGATCGCGATGACGCCGGTGAGCAGGACAAGTGCGAGCGAGATGCCGTCAGCGGAGAGAGAGTAATGGATGCCGAGAGATGGGATCCAGGGGATGTCTGTGATGGTAAAGCTCGTGCCAGCCCGGTGGGTGCAGAAGGCGGCGAGAGCGATGGCGAATCCGGCGGTGGCTGAGAGCAGGGCGAGTATGCGCGACAGGACAGGCTTCGCGCTGCGCGGCATCAGGAAGAGCGCGGCGGCGGTGAGGTACGAGATGTAGATGGTCCAGGCGAGCATTGCGGGTTACTCGTGAAAAATAAATACGGCGCGCAATTTCATAGTCAGAATTTCAGGTGTTGCACGTAGGCGACGACAGTTGGGTTGACGGCCGCGAGGATCAACTGCGGATAGAGGCCGAGGAGGAACATCAGGGCGATAGCGGGTGCGAGAGCGATGCGTTCGCCGCGTGTGAGGTCGGGGAAGGTAGAGCGTTCAGGATTCAGCGGGCCGGTGAAGACGCGCTGGATGACGGTGAGGATGAAGATCGCGGTCAGCAGCAGGCCAAGCGTGGCGATGGAGCTGGCGCGCGGCGCGAGTGGGAACGCTCCCTTGAAGATGAGGAACTCGCCGGGGAAGCCGTTCAGACCGGGCAGGCCGAGCGAAGAGAAGAGCGCGATGCCCATCAAGCCCGCGAAGACAGGCGCGATGCGGCGCAGGCCGCCGAAGTCGGAGAGAGTGACCGGGCCGCCGTTGCGCCGGGCTACACGCTGCTCGAGCAACGCGATGAACCAGAAGACGACGGCTGCCGTGAGCGCATGGTTGAGCGTCTGCAGCAGCGCGCCGGAGAGCGCCGCGTATTTTTGCGTGGCGTCCGGGTTGTCAGCTACGAGCGCGAAGATAGCCAGCAGACAGTAGCCGAGGTGGTTGATGGAGGAGTAGGCGAAGATGCGCTTAAGGTCTTTTTGTGCCAGCGCGGAGTAGGCGGAGAGGACGATCGAGGCGACGGCGAGGATGAGCAGCGGCTTCAGCAGCGTGTGCATCTCCGCGCCGAAGATGGGGACGAGGATGCGCAGGAAGCCGTAGATCCCCATCTTGGACATCGCTCCGGTCAGCAGGATGGTCGTGCCGGTAGGGGCCTCGGCGTAGGCGTCGGGCAGCCAGGTGTGGAAGGGGATGAGCGGGACCTTCACCGCGAAGCCGAGGAACGCGCCGAGGAAGAGCAGCAGCGCGAGGTGGTGCGGGGTGAAACGCGCCCAGGCGAGGCGGGCGGTGACCATGGGCATCAGCTGGCCGGATTGGGCGAGTGTGCTGAGTTGCGCGAAGTCCCAGGTGTGGGCGCTGAGGAAGATGGCGAGGAAACTGAGCAGCAGCGTGACGCTGCCCAACATGGTGTAAACGAAGAACTGCGTGGAGGCGCGGGCGCGGCGCGGGCCTCCCCATAGGCGGATGAGGAAGAAGGCGGGGATGAGCGAAAGCTCCCAGTAGAGGAACCAGTGGAAGAAGTTGAGCGCGGTGAAGGAGCCGATGATGCAGGACTCGAGCAGGAGGACGAGGGCGAAGTAGAGCGGCGCGCGGAATTGGATGCGCGGATTGTTCCAGGAGGCGGCGATGCCGATGGGAGTGACCAGCGCAGTGAGCAGCAGCATCAGCAGGCCGATGCCGTCGATGCCGAGGTGGTAGTCGACGTTAAGCGCGGGAATCCAGGGATGGAGTTCCTGGAGTTGATAGGCGGCGGAGGTGGAGTTGAAGAGGTGCCAGATCACGCAGACGTAGAAGAGAACGACGAAGGAGATGGTGAGTGCGGAGAACCGCGCGCGGCGCGGGCTCCGTTCGAAGAGCAGGATGAGAACGGCGCAACCAGCGGGCAGCGCGGTGAGGAGGGTGAGGATAGGGAAGCCGTTCATCATGCGTGCGCTCCCCAAAGGAGATAGAGGACGAGGGCGACGAGCGCGAGGCCGATGCAGCGGAGGTAGGTCTGCGGGCGGCCGGTCTGGAAGCGCGTGGTGAGCCATCCGCCGAAGCGGACGGTGTGGGTGCCGGCGTCGAAGCCGCCGTTGATGATTGCGGTATCGAAGAGACGGTCAACGTGGGCGACGCTAAGCGCTGCCCATGAAACGAGCTGGACGATGCCGCCGAAGACGAAGCGGTCAAAAATGTCGGAGAGTGTTGCCAGTGTGGAATTGAGGCGGACGAGGGTGGCGCCGTAGAGCTCGTTGATGTACCAGGCGTGGCCGAGGAAGGTAAAGGCGGCTGGTGATGTGCGGTCGAGAATGTCGGGTGCGTCGGCGCGTGTAATGGCATTGCGGGAGTAGAGCCACCAGCCGAGGAGGATGCCAAGGAAGACGACGGCGGAGGAGGTCGCCGTGACGGTGAGGACCGCGGGTTCGATGAGTGCGTGGAGGCCGGCGGTTTCAGGTGGGGTGCGGTTGAGGAATGCCTGGAACCACGGCCACACAGGCGTGCCCACGAAGCCGAGCAGCACGGCGAAGGCGGCGAGGATGACGAGCGGCACGGTCATCACGGCGGGGCTTTCGTGTGGGTGGTGCGTATGCGCGTGCGGATCGTGGGTGTGCGCGTCCGACTCCACTGCTGCTGCGATTTCAGCGACATCTTCGTAGGCGATGGGCTTCTCGGTCTCGGCGGGATGGTGTGAGGGATGGCCGGGTGTGGCCGGGCGCAGGGTGCCGAAGAAGACGTAAGCCATCTGGCGCGTCATGTAAAAGGCAGTGAGTAAAGCTCCGAGCGTTCCGATGTAGAAGGGGATGTGCGAGGGTGCCCAGAGATGTGCGGCGTCGAGGATGGCGTCCTTGGACCAGAAGCCGGCGAAGAGCGGGAAGCCGCAGAGCGCGAGCATGCCGGCGGAGTAGGCGGCGAAGGTGACGGGCATGAATTTGCGCAGGCCGCCCATGCGGCGGATGTCCTGCTCACCGGCGCAGCCGTGGATGACGGAGCCGGCGCCGAGGAAGAGCAGCGCCTTGAAGAAGGCGTGTGTGATGAGGTGAAAGATGCCGACGGCGGGGCCGCCGACGCCGAGGCCCATCATCATGTAGCCGAGCTGCGAGACGGTGGAGTAGGCGAGGATGCGCTTGATGTCGAACTGCGCGACGGCGATGGTGGCGGCGAAGAGCGCGGTGATGGCGCCGACCCAGGTGACCAGATATTGAGCTGCCGAAGGAGCAGTGTAGGCATCAATGGCTACGTGAAGCGGCCACATGAACCGATATACGCGCGCCATGAGAAAGACGCCGGCCGCGACCATGGTGGCTGCGTGGATGAGCGCAGACACGGGTGTGGGGCCTTCCATCGCGTCCGGCAGCCAGACATGGAGTGGGACCTGGCCGGACTTTCCGGCGGCTCCGCAGAAGATGAGGATGGCAATGGCGGTAACCGCGGGTAGTCCGAAGAAGGCCGTGTGCGCGGGCAAATAGTAGGCCCAACTGGATTCAAGACAGCCCGCCCCGTGGTCATAAAAAAGCAGTGTGCCGGCCTGGGCGTAGAGCCAGACCATGCCGATGAGCAGGCCGAGGTCGCCGATGCGGGTGACGAGGAAGGCCTTCTTCGCGGCGGCTGCGGCGGCGGGGTTGTGATACCAGAAGCCGATCAGCAGGTAGGAAGTCAGCCCGACGATCTCCCACGCCATGAAGAGCAGCAGCAGGCTGTTGGCGATGAGGACAGCGAGCATGGCGCCGGCGAAGAGCGCGAGGAAACAGAAGAAGCGTGTGAAGTTCTCGTCCTCGGCCATGTAGCCGGTGGAGTAGATGAAGATCAGCAGCCCAACGAACGTGACCATCACCAGCATCGCGGCGGTCAGCGGGTCGAGCAGCCATCCGATGCGCAGCCACTGGTCGCCGAACTGGAGCCAGGGGACGTTGACGAACTCCAGTCGCTGCGCTGCGGCTAGCGAGAGCGTATGCGCGAAGGCGGCGACGGAAAGCGCAAACGAAATCGCCAACGACCCAATCGCAAGGCCTGCCCCGGCGAAGCGTCTGCGCTGCGGCAAGAACGCGATAAGCCCAGCCGCCAAGATGGGCAGCGCGGGAATCAGCCAGAGATTGTGAACAATCCAACTCATTATTTATAGGTACTTTACGTGCTAACCTTTCAAGCGATTCATGCGATCGAGATTCGTGGTGCGGAAGTGGCGATAAGCAGCGAGAATCAGCGCGAGTCCGACGGCGGCCTCAGCCGCGGCGACGGCGATGGAGAAGATGGTGAACATGATGCCGGTGAGGGCCTCCGGATGCGGGCCGTAGCGCCATAATGCGATGAAGTTCAGGTTGGCGGCGTTCAGCATCAGTTCAATGCCGATGAGCACGAGGATGGCGTTGCGGCGCGTCACCGTGCCGGCCAGTCCGATGGCGAAGAGTAAAGCAGAGAGCAGCAGGCAGCCTTCGAGGGGAGTCATTCGGCGTCTTCCTCTAGAGTGGGATCGTCTTTCGGGTCCATCGCAATGATGACGGCGCCGATGAGCGCGGCGGTGAGCAGCAGGCCGATGATCTCCAGCGGCAGCACGTAGCGATGCATGAGGGCATCACCGATCTGCTGGACGGTAGTGGAGGGCGCTGGAGTTGCAGGCGTGGCGTCCGCCGGTGCGAACGCGAGACGGATCGCACGCGCGAGAGTCAGGAACACAGCTCCCGCGATGACGGCGCCCCAGACCCAGAAGCGCGAGAATATCTCCTCAGGCTCGCCGGGGTTGTGCGTCATCATGACGGCGAAGACGGCGAGGATGGCGACCGCGCCGACGTACACCATGATCTGCGTGAAGCCGACGAACTGCGCGCCGAGGTAGAGATACAGACCGGCAAGGCCGGCGAAGCCTGCGGTGAGCGCGAGGACGCAGTGGACGGCGTTGCGCAGGCCCATGGCGGCCGCGGTTCCGGCGACGGTGATGGCAGCGAGGATGAGGAAGGTTGCGGTCATTGGTGCGGCGTTGCTTAGTTTCTCTCCGGGGCTAAAGCCCGGGATTGCGACTTACGCTCTTTTCCGCGGGCTGAAGCCCGCTGCTCCTCCAGTTTTCATTCCGCAAAATGATACGTGCGGATGAGGAGCTTTTTCTTCTGCTTGAGAGACATCGAAAGCACAACACAGGGCGCAGCGAGAACGGCCGCGCAGACGATCCAGCGGATGGAGTTGAGCGGACTGGCGGGGAGGAAGCGCCATAGGCCCGTGACGAAGATGTTCAGCAGTGCCATGGGCAGGATGAACTTCCAGGCGAAGCCCATCAGCTGGTCCATGCGCAGACGAGGCAGCGTGCCGCGGATCCAGATGAAGAAGCAGATGAAGCCGAGGAGCTTGGCGAAGAACCATATATAGGAGGGGACGACGGTGAAAAGCGAGATCCCGAGCGGCGCGGACCATCCGCCGAGGAAGAGGGTAATCCCCAATGCAGAAGTTGCGAACATGCCGAGGTATTCCGCGAGGAAGAAGAGGGCGAACTTAAAGCCGGAGTACTCGATGAAGTAGCCGGCGATGATCTCGGACTCGCCTTCGGGCAGGTCGAAGGGCGAGCGGTTGGATTCGGCCGTGGCCGCGATCAGGAAGAGGCCGAAGCCAACGATACCCCAGGGCGTGAAGAGATACCAGTGTGGCCAAATGCCGGTGTAGCCGGCCTGCGCGTTAACGATGTCCACGGTGGAGAGCGAGCCGGCCTGCATGATCGCAGGCACGGACGCGAGCACCAGCGGCACCTCGTAGCTGATCATCTGCGCGATGGCGCGCATGGCGCCGAGCAGCGAGTACTTGCTGCGGCTGGACCATCCGGCCATGAAGACCGAGAGCTCGACCACCGAGCCGACGGCGAAGAAGAAGAGGACACCCGCGTTTAAATTCACGAGCACCATGTTGCGGCCGATGGGCAGCACGGCATAGGCGACGAATGCGGCAGCAACGAAAATAACCGGCGCGAAGAAGTGAACGAGTTGGTCGGCGGCGGCGGGGACGACATCTTCCTTGATGAGCGCCTTGATGCCGTCAGCGGCGGGCTGCAAAAGGCCGAAGGGGCCGACGCGGTTGGGGCCGAGGCGGTTCTGCATGCGGCCCAGGCCTTTGCGCTCCAGCACGGTGGTGATGGCGAAGAGGGAAGGGAAGACGACCAGCAGAGGAATGATGGAGATGATGGCCGAGGCGAGCGGCTGTAGTGCATCGGGCGTGCGGGCCAGCAGCGCGTGCTTCGCCAAGACGAAGACCTGATCGACGCTCCCAGCGTTCACTGCGGCGACGATCATTTGCTTTCACCTTCGGTCGGCTTCGGCGTGGATGCAGCAGATGCGGCTGTTGCAGCTGGCGAGGCAGGCTTCGGCGCAGCGGCTGCGGCCTTTGCAGCAGCCGCTTTCGCGCGCTCTGCATCCAGCGCCGTATCGACCGCAGTAGCCTCGGTCGGATGAATCTCGTGGTAGTACTCGTTCGACTTGGATAGCTTGTGGCGGTCGAGCATCAGGCCGGCGAAGCGATCGTCCGTTGGCAGGTCGAACTCAACGTCCATCTTGATCGCGTCGAACGGGCAGACCTCAACGCAGATCTGGCAGGACATGCAGACGGAGATGTCGATATCGAAGCGCGCGGGATAGAACTGCGGCTTGCCGACGGCGTCCGGCTTCTTGTCCTTGCTCTTCTCGATGAAGATGCACTTGGGCGGGCACTCTTTCTCGCAGATCTGGCAGGCCACGCAGCGCATCCCCGCATCCCATTCGGCGCCGTCGTAGACGAGGAAGGGAAAGTTGCGCGCGGCTTCGATCTGCGGAAGGCGCTGCTCGGGATATTGCACCGTAGTGAGGCGGTCCTTCGAGACGTAGCTCAAGAAGAAGTTGCGCGCCGTCTCCGCGAGACCTTTCAGGATGCCGGTCCCTATCATCGGTCCACCTCGCCGAGAACGATGTCCACGCTGCCGAGGATCACGACGACATCTGCAACATTGTGGCCGAGGCAGAGGTCTTCAAGCACGGTCAGATTGATGAGACTGGGCGGCCTCACTCTATATCTGTAAGGATTGGGCGAGCCGTCCGAGATGAGATAGAAGCCAAGCTCGCCCTTGGGCGCTTCGATGCGGCCGTAGCACTCGCCGGGCTTGGGCCGGAAGCCGCGCGGCTTGGATTTCGGATCGAGGATCGGGCCTTCGGGAATATCGCGCAGCGCCTGCTCAAGTATCTTCAGCGACTCGCGCATCTCCAGGATGCGGATCATGTACCGGTCGTAGACATCGCCGTGCGAACCCAGAGGCACGCGGAAGCTGAAGCGCGGATAGATGCCGTAGCAGTCCACCTTGCGGATGTCGTAGTTCAGGCCGCTGGCCCGCGCCATCGGCCCGCTGATGGCGGAGCTGATCGCCAGTTCGCGCGAGAGCACGCCGACGCCCTGGGTGCGTTCCATCAGGATTTCGTTCGACACCAGGAGCTTTTCGAATTCGTCCAGGAATTTGGGAAAGTCGGCGACGACCTTGCGCGCCTGGTCGAGCCAGCCGGCGGGCGCGTCCACGCGGCAGCCGCCGAAGCGCATGTAGTTGCACATCATGCGCGCGCCGGTGAGCGCCTCGAAGAGATCCAGAATCTTTTCCCGCTCGCGGAAGGCGTACATCAGCGGCGTGCCGCTGGCGCCCATGTCCTGCAGCAGAAAGCCGACCAGGGCGGCGTGGTTCAGCAGGCGGGTCAGCTCGGCGGTGATTACGCGTAGATATTCCGCGCGCTCAGGTACGGGGATGCCCGCGAGCTTCTACACCGCGAGTGCGTAGGCCCAGTTGTTGGTGAGCGAGCAGATATAGTCGAGCCGATCCGTGTAGGGCATGTTGCCCAGGTAGGTCTCGTTCTCGGCGATCTTCTCGTGATTGCGGTGCAGGTAGCCGAAGACCGGTTTCAGCCGGACGACGCGCTCGCCGTCCAGCACCACGTTCATGCGGAAGACGCCATGCGTCGACGGATGCTGCGGGCCCAGGGAGAGTTCGAGCAGCCGTTCGGGATTTTCAGACGCAGATGCTTCCAGCGAAGCGGGCGGATTCAGTACCGGCGGCGTGGGGAGGGTGATGGTGGACATCTACTGGCCGCCTCCTTGTGGGAGATCTCCGAACGCCGGTCCCGGCTGCGTCGAGTAGTGCTGGCGCATGCGCGCAAGGACCTCGTCGTGCGCGGTGGGCTCGTACTCGTAGTCGTCGGGATCGACGTAGTCGCGGCGCATGGGGTGGTCGGTAAACTCGTCCCACATCAGCAGGCGGCGCAGATCGGGATG
>DATCBR010000009.1:0-5069 GCA_036511765.1 Acidobacteriaceae bacterium
ACCGCGGCGGTAACCCCCCCACCAGGAGCTACCAAATGACTTCCACTGCATTGATGAACGTCGACGCCTTCAAGGGTCAGGCCCCGGCAAAGGCGTTCGCCGCCCTCGATCCACATGCCGAGAGCCTCGCCGACGGCATCGGATCGAGCTACGGCATCGTCGGCTACAAAGGCAAGGTGTGGACCCTGCGCCTGCGGGGCGAGACCTACCAGTTCGTGCGATCCGATGACGGCTCGCCGGCCGCGTTCCTGGACTGCATCATCCTGCGGTCCCCGCCGTACAAGTCCAAGAGCTATTATCCGCAGGGCTCGTTCGTCGACGGTGCGTCCGCCGGCGAGCGACCTGTGTGCGCGGCGTTGGACGGGGTGACCCCGGACATCGACATCCTCACCCCGCAGGCGCCGGCGTGCGCGGTCTGCCCGCGTAACGTGTTCAAGGTGAACGCCGAAGGGCGCAAGTCCCGCGAATGTGCCGACTACAAGCGCCTCGCTGTGCTGATCCTGCCCTCGCTGACCAAGCAACTTCTTGGGGCGGCCCTCATGGAGCCGGTATTCCTGCGCGTGCCGGCGGCTTCGCTGAACGACCTTGCGATCCTGGGAGACGCCATGGACAAGCAGGGCTTCCACTACTCGACCTACATCACCCGGATTGGGTTTGATCCCACCAAGCCGCATCCGCAGATGATGTTCCGAGCCCTGCAGAAGCTGACGGATAACGAGGCGCCCCTCGTGCTGCCGATGCGTGAGGACAGTCAGGCGAGCCGGATCACTGGCGAGGAAGACGTCAAGAAGCCGCGCCCCCAAATCGCTGCGCCGCAACAGGTGCAGACGCTGGCGGCTCCTACCGCGGTGGATCATGCGGCGGCGCTGGCGAAGAAGCAGGCGGAAGAGGCTGCGAGAGTGGCTGAGGCCGCAAGGGTGGCTGAGGTGGCCCGCGTGGCGGAAGTGGCGCGCGCTGCGGCGGCGGAGGTGGCGAGGGTGGCGGCGGAAGCCGCGAAGGCTGCTGAGACGACGGTGGACACCGGGTTCGGTGTGGACACTAAGGGCCCGGCCGGGCCCGAGGGGCTGGTGGATACTGGCTTTGGTACCGCGACTGATCCTTCGCCCAGCCTGGCAACTCCCGCGACCCATGTGGCACCTGCGGTGTCAGACACGGGTGCTGTGGAGGAAGCCGATGACGATCTGGACGCCCGCGTAGCGAGCCTGTTCTCAACGACCTGAGGTCGACGTGACTGACTGGACGGCCGTTAGCGGCTTCATGAAGGCAGTAGTACCATGGCCGGGGACCCCAGCGGACCCCGGCTATGTCAACTTGCACTATTCGATGGTGAACCCCAAGCCAACCCCAGGTAAGGAACTTCTTAAGGGGATGGGGTGGCCGTTCCGGTCCCTTGACGGTTTCGTCCAGCGCGCGGCGTGGATCGAGCAGACTTCCCACTTCAAAGACGTGTGGTTCTGCACCAGCCTGCAGCGGGAAATGGGGATCAACACCAAGGGCAAGCCCAAGGCCAAGCGCTTCGCGACGTATGCGCTGGCTCTCAAGGCTCTCTGGATCGACCTCGACGTAGGCGCGGGCGACCCGAAGAAATATGACACGATCCAGCAGGCTGCTGGGGCTCTCTTCGACTTCCAAAAGAAGGCCGGGCTCCCCAAGCCCAGCGCCATGGTCAACTCCGGCAACGGGCTCCATGCGTACTGGATCAGCGACGTGCCGTTGGATCGAGAGACGTGGGCGCAGTATGCCGACGGCCTGCGCGCGAAGATCACGGAGACGGGCTTGAAGTGTGACGCGGGTCTGACGACCGACGCGGCGCGGCTTCTGCGGGTGCCCGGCACGTTCAACCATAAGACTGTCCCACCAAAACCCGTTCAGCTCCTGAACGTCCCGCTCGTCACGTACAATTTCGCGACTGATCTTTTGTTCCTTCAATCAATAGTTCCTCAGCGGAACACTGTAAATATCGATCACGAAGTGTTTATCGACAAGGCCGCGTTTGGGGGTGGCGGACCCAGCGCGGCGTTCGCGGCGCTCAAGCCAGATGGTTCGCTGCAGGGGGGCGTCAACACCGACGAGAGGCTGCTCAAGGGAGCGCCCATCTTCAAGCAGTGTGATTTTCTAGGCCACGCGCTCAAGACTGAGGGCGCCGACTACGACAACCCGCTGTGGAATTTGTCGCTGCTCTGCGCGAGCTTCATGGAGAATGGCAATGCGGTTGCACATGCGATTTCAAAAGGCCACCCGAAATATACCCCGGATGACACACAGACGCAGTTCGATCGCAAGATGGCTGAGCGAGTGGATCGCAATCTCGGATACCCGAGCTGTGCCACCATTGCGGCGAATGGCTGCAAGTCGTGCGCGACGTGCCCGCTGTTCGCTAAAGGGAAGTCACCGCTCAACATCCGGCCTGTAGTTACCGCCACGGTAAGCGGCCTGAACATGGCGCCGCCGATCGTCGGACAGACGCAGGCAGCGAAGGACATGTTCCTGCCGGAGGGCTACGACGTCAACGCCAAGGGCTTCATCTGTGAGATCGAACAAAAAGAGAGCGCGGACGGCGAACTCGGTCCGCCGAAAGAGTATCAGCTTTTCTGGTCCAGGATCACTGATCCCTGGGTCCAGGCGAAACCCGACTGCCTGAACTTTACTACCACCATCGACCTCGACAACGTGCGGCAGGCCTCCATCAGGCAGGAGGAAATGTCCGCGCAGAACCTGTCTTATCTCCTCGGCAATCGCGGAGTGAAGACCTTCCCTCGAAACAAAGCACGATTGGAGCATTTCCTAGTGAGCTGGTTAGCAAAACTTCACTCGGTGGCGGCAGCAACGCAGTCCCTACCGTTTGGCTGGTACAAGAACAGCACAGGCGCCCGCGAGGGCTTCGTCTACGCTGGCAAGGTAATGAAGGATGACGGTACCGAGAGCCCGTGTGGCATCGGTGACAGTGAGATCAGGTCGATCTTCCATCCTAATGGCGACATCAACGACTGGTTCAAAGCGTGTACGACGATCACGCAGCAGAAGCGGCCGGAGTTGGATGCGATCATCGCGCTGTCGTTTGCTTCTCCCCTGATCCCTCTATCGGGGAAGAACAACGCGACACTCTGCGCGTATGGCGAGAGCGGCGTTGGCAAGACCGCGGCGTTCTCGGTGGGTATCTCTGTGTGGGGACACGCCACCAAGGGCAAGGCGGTTTCCAACAGCACGCTCAACGGCGTGATGCGGAAGATGGGCGAGCTGTCGGCGTTGCCGATGTATTGGGATGAAATTAAAAATCCCAAGGCCCAGGCCTCGGTCTACGATTACCTCTATAATGCAAGCGACGGCGTGGAAAAGGACCGGATGATCGACGGTCAGCGGATGCAGGCGCGCGGCACATGGCAGAACGCCATGATGATGGCGGCCAACATCAGCTTTGTGGACTACATCATGAAGATGGACCCCACCCACGTCGCCGGCGTCTCGCGTGTTCTCGAATACAACGTCGTCAAGACCGACAAAAATAGCATCGGGAAAATCTCCGCCACGGAGGCCAGCGTCGTCATCGACCAGCTGACCACCAGCTACGGGCAGATGGGTCTTCGCTATGCGAAGCTGCTCGCCATGAACCACGTCGCCATCGCGAAGGAAGTCATGGACACCTGCCAGTTGGTCGAGACCGACATGCAGAACACGGAGGCGGAACGTATCTGGGTCGCCCTCGTTGGCTGTCTGCTGGTGGGCGCACGACTGGCCAACACCCTCGGTGCTGATCTCGATGTTGACGCGCTCAAGACATTCCTCTATCGCGTCTACCGCGAGAACCGAATGAGACGCGACACCATGATGAGCGTTGGCGGCGGCAAGGACACGATCGAGGGTATCATGTCGGCGTACTTCTCGCAGGTGCAGACCAACGAGCAGGCGATCTGGACCGATGGGATGCCCGGCAAGGGGGCGCCCGGGATCATCAAGATGCGCCACGGCCCGCGCAATGAGCGCAACGTCGCAGTCACCACGGCGGTCGCCGTGCGCTGGGACACCAAGGGCCAGACGCTCTACATCAACCGCGCGCACTTCATGGACTATCTCGCCGAGAAGGGGGTTGGTGCATCGACGACGTTCGCCGGTCTCCAACGCGAGTACGGTATGAAGGTCGAACCGAAGATCACGATCGCGGGTGGCACCATGTTCAACGCCGGCCGCATCACCTGTCTCGTCATTCGCGGTATCGGCCCGCAGCATGACTGGTGGGATATCCTCCATACGCACACGCCGCCTGACGAGCGGCCGACGCCGACCAACCCCGCTCCGACTGTTGTCACTGGCTTTGGTGTGTAAGATGGATAGGGACAAACTCGTCAAGCTCTTGAGCTTGACGACTTCCGACAACTCCAACGAAGCTCTCTCGGCACTGCGCATGGCCAACGCCATGCTCAGCCGAGAGGGTATCACCTGGGGCGAAGTGTTAGCGGCAAGTGGCGACCCGAATATCCGCATCACGATCCAGCGGGAGACGCCCCGGGAGAAATACGACGCCTACACCAGCGGCAGCGGCAGCGACTGGACGCCGCCGCATCTGACCGACAAAGTGGCGATCGAGCGGATGTTCAAGACGCTCTTTGCGGGCGCCCAGGCCGGGACCGATTTCCATAATTTTTTGACGGACGTTCACGTAAAATTTATCAAATACGGGAGCCTCACGCAGGGGCAATTCAACGCGATCAACCGGCACTACCTGCGCTCTAACGCTCAGTATCGGACGCGGTGAGCTGCGTCCACTTCACGCTGACATAGGTGCCAAACCAGGCCCCGGCCACGGCCGGAACCAGGAGCCAGTGGTTCGAGACATACTCCACGATCGGGAAGGCGCCGCAGACCACGATAGCGGCCCCGTGGGTCGCGGCCAGCGCGGGGCGCCTCGCGGTGACTGCCGCCGACCAGCACGCCCAGAAGACGTCCGCGGCGGCCATGGCGGCAAAGACAAAGACCCAGCTCATTTGCCAATCTCCAGGACCTTGAGGACCTGCTGCGGCGTTTCTTGTACGCAGATATAGCCGTTTGATGTCTGGATTTTACTATGAGACCCC
>DATCBR010000010.1:0-2215 GCA_036511765.1 Acidobacteriaceae bacterium
GTACCGGGTTTCGGGGCTGACTTATGCGCTGGCGAAGCGGCTGGTGCGGTATCCGCCGGAGATTTCGGCCCAGCCCGATGCAGACGGCAACCTGCCGATTGCGATGCCGAACCTGATTGCCGGGCGGAGGATTGTGCCGGAGTTGATCCAGTCCCGGTTCACGGCTGAGAACCTGGCGGCGGCACTGCGGCCTCTGCTGGAGGATGGGCCGGAGCGGGCGCGGATGATAGCCGATCTAATCGAGACAAGAGCAAAGCTGGGCGAGACGCGGGAGCGGCTGTCGGGAGCGGGTGACGGTGATCCGATTGCGCGGGTTTGCGATGCGGCGGTGGAGTTGCTGGGTGCTTCGATTGGGCGTGGCTGAGCGCGGGAACGGTCTGTGGGCGAGCGGGATTCCAACGGACCAAGGCAAGGATCGAGAGCTATAAGCCAAATAGCTGTAAGCCATAAGCCAAGACAGGAAAGCCCGAAACCTTCGGCGTGCGTCTAAACTCCTGCAATGGTTGGTCGCTGGAGCGTTCAAGAGGTACGGAAGATGACCTCGGCGGCTCAAGTCGCTTCTATTTCGGGAACTATTTTCGGCACGGCTGGAGCCGTACCCTTAACAAGATGATTGCGATACGGGCTGGGGCCCAAATCGCATGATTTAGCCACTGGCCTTACCATAACTTCAGCATGGAAGTAGACCGCATGTCTCACGACAAGATGCCTTTGGAAGGCACAGGAATTGCTCGTATGGTTGGCCGCGCTGTCGCGGCGCTGAGCTTTATCGCGTTGGCGTGCGCGCCTGCGATGGCCCAGCGCAACCGTCCGCAGATCAACATTACGGGCTACGTCATCAATGCGGACATCGATCCGGCGACGACGAGGCTGGGCGCGACGGCGGACGTGACGTTTACTGCGCTCGATGACCTGACGGCGGCAACCTTTGAGCTGAACAACGGCCTGAACATCACCAAGCTGACGGACGCGAAGGGCGCGACGCTGAACTCGGAGCGGTTGAGCAACAACTCGACCGTGCGTGTAACACTGCCCGCGCCAATGCCGAAGAATTCGACGGCGACCTTTCACTTTGAGTACTCCGGCACGCTTACGGGCACGGACACCAGCCCGGTGGAGGGTGTGAAGCTGGCTGCCATCGCCGATCCGGTGAGTGTCCTGATGTATCCGGGGCGCTGGTTTCCGATGACCGGCCTGTATACAGACCGCTTTACCGCGCAGATGACGGTCACGGTGCCTTCCGGCTACACGGCGGTGGGCAGCGGCGCGCCGCAACAGAAGTCGCTACCGGGAAACCGCACAGAGTACGACTTCAACTGGGCGAAGCCCGGCTTTCCTGGAACCATCATTGCAGGTAAGTTTCTGCCGCCGATCCATGGCGGGATGAACAACATCAACGTCTACGTGACGGACAAGCATAAGGACGGGGCGCAGGACTTTGCGAACCTCGGCGGCCGCGAGTTCGAGTTCCTGACCAATACCTTTGGGCAGAACGAGTCGAGCCGCATCAACATTGTGGAGACGCCGGACGACACGACGTACTCGTACTGGGGGCCGGAGATCGCGGCGATCCCCGGCAACCGCATTGTGGACCACTCGGCGGCCTCCAGCCGACTGCTGACCAATATGCTGGCGCACCAGTGGTGGGGTTCTGAGGTGTCGCCGGCGACGCTGAACGATGCGTGGATCACCAACGGCATGTGCCGGTATGGGGAACTGATGTACCTGGAGGACAATGCCGGCAAGAACGCGTTTCAGACTGCGATCGGCGATGTCTCGGCAGGCGCGCTGGCGTATGACACTGAGCCGCTGTCCACGCTGGGGCGGCTGGACACTTTTTCGCCGCAGTTCCAGGAGATGACGTTTGAGAAGGGCGCGATGGTCTTCCACATGCTGCGCTGGGAGCTGGGAGACGAGGGGTTCACCAGGTTCCTGCGGGCTGTGCTGTCGCAATATACGGACAAAGGCGTGCGCACCGCGGACGTGCAGAAGGTGGCCGAGGCGCAAACGGGGAAAGATCTGACGGCGTTCTTCTCGCAGTGGGTGGATGGGACCGGCGCGCCGGCGTTCACGAACAAGTACACCGTGTATCGCCTGGGGTCGAACAAGGGCTTCCGCACGGTGGGATCGATCTCGGAGGACCTGGACCTCTTCCGCATGCCGGTGCAGTTGCGGATCCAGACGGACGGCAAGACCGAGGACAAGCGGATCGACG
>DATCBR010000011.1:0-4087 GCA_036511765.1 Acidobacteriaceae bacterium
GGATGTAGGGATTCTGCTGCTGGTTGCGGTGCCCATCGCGCGCGTAGCGTTCGCGCTGTTCGCCCTCCTGGCCGAGCGCGACTGGCTCTACACCGCGGTAAGCGCGCTGATCCTTGCGGTGCTGGTGTGGGGGATGCTGCGTAGCGGATGAGTGCCGTCAACACGCGCGCTTATTAATACGCGCGGGGCGAGCCTGGTAGATGGAATTCGTCGCGATTCTCTCAAGCGCGCGGCATAAATCTCCGCGATCCCACAGCACACTAGGGCTTGACGATCTTGCCGGACTTGATGCAGCTGGTGCAGACGCTGATGCGCTTGCTGCCACCATTCACCTTCGCACGGACCGGGCGCAGATTCACGTCCCAGCGGCGGCGGGTCTTATTGTTGGCGTGGGAGACGTTGTTGCCGAACTGCGGCCCTTTGCCGCACAGATCGCATTTAGCTGCCATGGTGATGCTCCAATCTCTCGCAAGAACCGCGGAGGATGCGGACGGCCGTTTCCGGCTTCGATCCGCGGCGGAGGGCTTCCAGCGCACGCTCCGCGCTCACTCCAGCGCTCTTTGGATCATACCATGCGGCCCGTATCCATTCATGTGCGCTCCGCACATGAATGCGGCACCGAAAACAGACTCACACGTTACGGCTGATATTGCACCTGGGTCACGGCTGAGTTGCCGTTGCTGTCCTTGACCTGAATCTGCCAACTGTAGCTGGTCGATGTGGACAGGCTGCCGACGCTCGGCGTGCTGCCGCCTCCGGTAGGATCGGTTCCCCAGGCGATGGAGGTAATGGAGCTGGAGAAGCCATTTGAGTTGGAGTTGTCGCCCGGTATCTGCCAGGTGGAGGTGGTGCTGTTGCTGGAGCAGCAGAGGTTGAACTGGTAGGTGTAATTGCCGGCGTTGGCTGGATCGGTCCAGGTAAAGGTCGGTGTCGTGCTGGTGCTGGTCCCGGTCTGTGGTGCAAGGCTGGTGGGGAAGGCGTTCAGTACGCCGGTGACGGAGGCGGTCAAGGTTTCGGTTGTGCCATCGCTGTAAGTAACATTGAAAGTATAGGTGTCGCCGACGGTTGGAGCGGTGGCGCCGATATTGAAAGTAATCTGGAAGCCCTGACCGCATTGGCTGCCTACGTTGCCACACACAGCAATATCGATGGGGGTGGCCAAGTTAGGGCCGGAGATTAACGTGACCGCGACCGGCAGTTTGATAAACCCGTTCACTGCAAAATTGAGATCGTAGCTCTGAGTGGTGACGCCTGATTGGATCGACTGGTTGTTCTGGGTCGACACTGGCGCGGACGCACTGATGGTGGGCAGCGTCAGGTTCTCGTTGGATGTGTTGCCCGAGATGGCGGTTACGGTGTTTCGGGTCCCGTTGCCGACATTTTGGTTCCCGTTGCCGACATTGTTGATATCGCCCGTGTCGATCACACCGTTGTTGTTCTGGTCGACCACTCCAACAAAATAATAATTAGAGCCGCTGGGGACCTGGACGGAGTAAGTCTGCGGGCTGGATGGGCTGGGAATGTACTCTCCATAGAAGTTGCCCGAGTTCAGATCGTAGAAGCCTGTATACAGCGGGCCGGTCGCGGAGCCGGCAAAAGTGATCGCGCCGGTTATTGTATTGCCGCCCGTCGGCGCGCCGATGGTCACCGGGCCGACGACGCTGGAATAGGGGCCGGTCGCGGTCCCCGCCGACGAGCCATACGCGCGGAAGTAATATACATTGCCGTCGCTCAGAGTGCTGTTCATCGACTTGTTCAGCAGCCAGACATTCGTATGCGTGCCGTTCGCAGGGAAGGTCTGGCTGCCGGCGACGGCAGTGAACGACGACGTGGTGCTCCACTGGAGGGTGTAGGTCGCAGCCGTCTCAACGCCGAAGCTGTCCGTGGTGGCACTGTAACTAGCGATGGCGCCATTGTTGAATCCGCTCACCCTGGATAGCTTAGGGGCTGAGGCAACGGTGACGGCCCCTGCATCGGCTAGCGCAACGTTCTTACCGGTAAGGTTCGCGCTGCCGACCGTCACGGAGATATTACCATAAGGGTTATAGTTGTTCGCGGCACCTTTGCCCAAGTTGTCCATGGAGGCCCGCAAGGTGTAGGAACCCGGCGGCACGCCGTGGATGGTGAATGCGCCTGGGGCGGAGAGGCTGGTGCCTTCTGTACCTCCCCCACCGCAGTTGGTGGGCTGGAGCAGTAGATATATCTGCCCGGTCTGCGATCCGCTGTACGCCACCGTTCCCGAGACGGTGTACCCCAGATTTGCATTGAAGGACGTATTGGCACTACCGCCACTGACGACCACGCTCTGGCTGGTGGGATAGAACGCGGACGTGGGTCCCGTGATGGAGGGCGTAACCGTGTAGGTGTCGTTGGGAACACCGGTGAAGGAGAAGTTGCCGCTGCTGTTGGTGGTTGTGGTCTGAACCGTCGTGCCGCCGAAGCTGAGGGTCATCGTGATTGCAGGCACCGAGGCGCCGCATCCGTTGCCCAGAATAACCTGCCCGCTGACCGTATACGTCGATGTTGAGCCGGTGATGGTATACGCCGCAGAAGCGGTCGCGCTGGATGCATATCCGCTGGCCACGGCGATGGCCTGCAGCGTCTCGCTCGAAGAGACGGTGATCGTTCCGGAGTAGGTCGGCGAGCTGGAGGTTGGAGTCGAGCCGTCCGTGGTGTAGTGAATGACAGCGCCGGAGGTGGTATCGGAGAGAATCACAAACTGCGCCGAGCTGTATGTGCCGCCGGCGACCGAGAAGGCCGGCGTGGCAGCCATTTGAAGAATGGGCAGAGTCCAGTTGGCAGGCGCGAACGAGAGCACGGGCTGGAAGGGAACGACCGCCTGGCTGAGGTTGAACAAAGACGAGGCGTTCTGCGTTGGGGTATTGAGTATGTTCAGCATCGCCCCAACTGTATCCGTAGGAGCGACACTACCCGACTTAGACAGGTTAAACAGGTTGCCGCAGGCGGACCCGTCTCCCGCGATGCCTCCGCTCGAGTTGATGCACGAGGCCAGGATGTTTCCCAGGGTATTGATCTCCGTACTGGAGGCGTAGTAGCCACTGGGCAGATTGGGACCGGGAGAGCTGCCGGTCGCGGTGTTTGTGTACTCGGCGACCTGGGAGAAGGCTGAGGCGAACGCGGCCGCGTCCCCGGAGGCGGAGCCGAGGTTGGCTGCGGAGGTCATGTACGGGTACAGAGCCGCGACCGAGCCGACGGTTGTCACTTCGTCGGCGAAGATATAGGTGGAGGAGTTGAGCGAGCCGCACTGGCCCAGCGCCGCCATCATCGTGATCGCGGTGTTGTTGGTTCCCGCTGTAAGCCCGGGGTTGCCACCCGTCGCAACGAGGTAGACCAGCGTGGTGCCGGATGGACAGGTGTACTGCGAGGTGATGGAGAAGTTGCCTGACGCATCGGTTTGCACTGCCGAGGTCAGCAGCGGTGTTGCGGCGGAGCCATCCCCGGTCGTGCCGACCGCGTACAGCTGGATGTTTGCTCCCGTCACCGGCTGCTGGCCGCCATGGACCACGCCTCGGATTCCCTTTGTCGCGGGCATGACCGACTTACTCAGCAGGTTGTTTCCCGTGCTGCAACCGGACAGAAGGGCGAAAATGGAAACAGCGAGGGAAGCCTTAACCTGACGCATCACATCTCCTCAACCAGCGCTGGTGCGTGGAAGAACACCAGGCAAGAACCGATACGGCGGACAAATTCAGTGTGCAGAGCGATTGCGTCGCGCCCTAACGCGGGAGCGGATGGTCGAGAACAGACCACCCGCGGAGCCCACCAGGGCAAGCACAATGGTTGGATTTTCAGGCGAATCCGTGCAGCCGGATTGCGCGTGCAGCGGGGCGGCAATGAGAAGAACCGACACAATGCAGACAAACAGCAGAAGCGACCTATTCATGCCCCATCCTCGAGGCTTCATCGTATGGAATCGATTTTGACTAAGTCAATACACAAAAGAGGTAGGCGGAAAGTCTTAGGTAATCAGGCTGGTTCAATTGCGAGCAACAGCGGTGCAATGGCAGGTCCCGCCACGCGTCGTGCCGCCTTAACGGCAATCTCTGAAGTTCGTCGGGCAAAAAAA
>DATCBR010000012.1:0-25740 GCA_036511765.1 Acidobacteriaceae bacterium
CCGGAGACGTCGGCGTCGATCCCGACCCCGCGGCCCCCAGTGGCTACTATCTTTATAACTCGGCTGAGTTCATCGGCCCGGACGGAAGCCTTGCAGGTCGATATGACAAGATGCATCTGGTGCCATTTGGTGAGTACACGCCGTATAAGAAGCTCTTCTTCTTCGCAGGAAGTCTTCTCCAGAACGTCGGCGTCTTCGAGCCGGGCCGGCGCAGGAAGGTCTTTCGCTCCGGCAGCCATACCTACGGGACATTCATCTGCTATGAGTCGATATTTCCCGACGAGGTGCGCCGCTTCGCGAGCTTAGGCGCGGATGTCCTGGTGAACATCTCCGACGATGGCTGGTACGGCGATACCAGCGCCGCCTGGGAACACCTGAACATGGTGCGCATGCGTGCCATCGAGAACCACCGCTGGGTGCTGCGTGCTACCAACACCGGGGTGACCGCGGCGATCGACCCCAATGGCCGTGTGGTCGAGGCTGCGCCACGCAATCAACGCACCGCGTTGCGCGTTGCCTTCGGCTATGAGCATGACATCACGTTCTACGCCGCGCACGGTGACTGGTTCGCCTATCTCTGCTCATTGGTCACGATTGCGACGCTGGCCTTCGCGCTGCTGCACAGACATTCGCCAGGGGCTCGTGTGTGCTGAGCACGACTACTGTTGCGGTGCGGGCGCAGGTTGCGGCTCTTTATTGCCGCCGCCAAATAGCCGCTGAAAGATATTCTTCTTTGGCTGCTCGGGCGTGTTCGGCTGTTGTGGATTGGCCGGCTGATTTTGCCCGCTGTTGCTGCCGCCAAACAGTCGCTGGAAGAAGTTCTGCGGTGATTCGCCCATATGGCTACAGGTTGCGTTGGGCACAGTGCCGTCGAGAAAGGCGATATAGACATTTTGTGCCGTGCAGGAATCGTCGGCCGGCAGCCAGGTGTTTCTATCGACGCGCACCGCCTGCACTCCGTCGGGTGCGGTAAATGACTTGACGTCGGAATACTGCGGCAGCTTGATGGCGCGGCTCATGAAGTCTCCCCAGATCGGCGCCGCGGTGTCCGCGCCCTGCACCGGGCGCGTGAGGCCCTTGGAGATGTCGGTATAGTCGTCGTTGCCGATCCACACCACGCAGAGCAGGTTTGAGGTGTATCCGGCAAACCATACATCATGGCTCGTCCCGGTCTTGCCCGCGGCAGGTGCGCTGAATCCATGCGCACGCGCTGAAGCACCCGTGCCGAAGGTCATCACATTTTCCAGCAACGACTGCGTCAGGTAAGCCACCTTCGGGTCCAGCACCTGCTTGGCCTCAGGGGTAAGGTCCGCTACGATATCGCCGTTCGAGTTGCGCACGCTGGCCAGCATCCACGGCTTCAGGTGGACGCCACCGTTGGCGAATGTGGTGTACACGCCCGCCATATCGATCGGTGTCGCCGAATAGGTCCCAATCGCCACTGATGGCGTGCCGCGGGCGCTTGTGATACCTGCCTGACGTGCCAGCGCCGCCACTTTGTCGTAGCCCACCTGCTGGGCCAAATTTATCGTTGCAATGTTCAGCGAGTGCGCGATCGCCTCGACCGCCGGGACCATGCCTGGGTATTCGCCCCGTTCGAAGTTGCCTGGCTCATAGTCCTTGCCGTCGAACTGGAAGTTTTGCGGATCGTCATTCAGCTTTGTCAGCGCGGTAAAGACGCCATTGCCGTTCAGGTCTTGTCCATCGAGGGAGGTGTTGTAGGCTGCCGCGTACACGATCGGCTTGAAGATCGAGCCTGTCGGACGCTCAGCCGTCGTATGGTTCAACTGCGAGACGCCGTAGTTGCGGCCGCCCACCAGGGCCAGCACCTGTCCCGTGTGCGGGTTCAGCGCCACCAGCGCCACCTGCGGATAGGTGATATTGGTGTCGCCTTTGCGGTGCAGCTTGCGCACCAGCGCGTCGACGTTCTTCATCCCCACATCCACTGCCTCTGCTGCCGCACGCTGCAGGTCAGGATCCAGCGAGGTGTAAATGCGCAGCGAGTCGTGGCCCAGCTCCTGCTCGCCGATGCGCTGCGTCAGTTGATCGTGCACCAGATCCACGAAGTAAGGCGCCTCGGAGGCGTCGATGTTCTGCGGAGCCAGCCCGAGCTGCTCCGCCTTGGCCCTCCCGGCCTGCACCTCAGTGATCGCGCCGGTCTCCACCATCGACTCCAGCACTACATTGCGCCGCTCCATCGCGCGCTCGGGATGCCGGTATGGATTGCGCCAGCTTGGGTTCTGTATCAGTCCGGCGATCATCGAGCATTGCGCTACATCGAGCTGTCGCAGGTCCTTGCCGAAGAATGCCTGCGCGCCTTCTCCAAACCCGTTGATTTCGAACGAGCCGCGCCGCCCGATGTTGACCTGGTTGGCGTACATCTCGAAGATTTGCTTCTTCGAAAAGCGCGCCTCCAGTTGCAAAGTGATCATCAACTCGGCAATTTTTCGCGCGACAGTCTTGTCCGGCGACAGGAAGAAGCCGCGCGCCAACTGCTGTGTCAGCGTTGAACCGCCGCAGCTCATGCGGTGCGCCATTAGATCTTGCACCGCGCACTTCAGCGTGCGCGCATAGTTGATGCCCCCGTGCTCGAAGAAACGCCTGTCTTCAATCGCAAGTACCGACTGGACCATCTGCTGCGGAATCTCGTCGTACGTCACCAGCCGTCGCTTCGTCCGGTTCTTGTCCTCGGACAGCGCGGTGATCAGCTGCGGCTCCAAATCATATGCAGCCAACGGCGCGCCATTGCCCGCCGTGATGGAAATGACAACGGTTCCACCGTTCGCGGTCGTCGCAGGATCGTCGCTTCCGCTATGCCCCATCGTGATCGTTGCGCCGTCGGCAGAGTAGTAGCTCTCAGCTCCCGGCTTGATGGCGATGCTGTTGCCGCTGACGGTGAAAGAGCCCAGCCGCGAGTTCAGGTTGTAGCCCGCATTGCGCAGGTTCTGCGCAATGAAGTTCACCGTCAGGTGTTGTCCCACGCGGACCTCGCGCGGCGCAGCGTACACCTGCGAGACGGTGGCGAAGATCGGTCCAGCCGCCAGCCGGTCATCAACCACCCTTTGATACTTCAGATAGAAGTAGCCAAAGACCGAAGCGCAGACTACGACGCAGATCAGCACCAATAGGACAAAAATGCGCACAACCGGGTGCCGCAGCCATCCGCCTCTTGCGCCGAGTTTTAGCTTGACCGCCACCTAGTTCAAAGCCTGCGCATCTCTCACGTGTTGGACGATCTCACCTGTCGCGACGTCGCTCATCTCGCCGGTCAGCCGGTTCAGCAGCTCTACTTTGCCCTCGGCCAGCTTCTTCCCAATGGCGATACGAAGCGGCACGCCGATCAGTTCCGCATCTTTGAACTTCACACCTGCGCGCTCGTCGCGGTCATCCAGCAGCACGTCGATTCCAGCGGCATCGAGTTCCTTCGCGATCCTCTCGCCGGCTTCGGCCAGCTCGGTCTCACGCACGTTCGTCACCGTCACCACTACCTGGAAGGGCGCGATCGACGGCGGCAGTGCATACACATCCGTTTGCCCCTTTGCCGCGAAGCGTCCGGCAGACTGTTCGATTGCCGCTGTCAGAATGCGCTCCACGCCGATGCCATAGCTGCCCATGATGGGCGTAGTCTCCTTGCCGTCGCGGTTCAGCACGCTTGCGCCCATCGACTTCGAATATTTGTACCCCAGCTTGAAGATGTGCCCGATCTCCACCGCCTTGCCGATCCTCATCGGCTCGCCCCCAATGGGGTCCGGCTCGCCCTCGTTCACGCTGCGAACGTCGGCAACCAGCGTGGGCTGGAAGTCGCGCATCGGCGTCACGTTGCGCAGGTGGTACTCCTCTTTGTTCGCGCCTGCTATGAGGTTTGTCCGTCCCTCCAGCGCCTTGTCCAGAATCACCAGTATGCCCGGCTTGCGCTGGTGTGGCGCAGCGGTGAGTCCAATGGGCCCCAGATATCCAGCCGGCGCGTCAAAGGTAGCCGCAATCTCCTCAGGCTGCATTGGCCGAGTCTCGCCGCCGGCGACCGTCGCAAGCTTGGTTTCGTTGATCTGGTGGTCGCCGCGCAGAAACACAACTACCGCGCGCGTGCGTCCAACTGTCTCGATCTGTTTCTTGTCGGTCTCAGAGTGCTCAACGATATATGCCATCGTCTTCATCTGATGCACTGACTTCACGCCGAGAAAGGCGCCCACCTCTTCAATCGTCCGCTGCCCGGGTGTGTGTACTGGCTCGGGTTTGCCATCACCCGTTGCTGCCAAGTCCTCCACCGGAGCCAATCGCGAGGTCGCCTTCTCTACATTTGCCGCATAGCCGGAGGCCGAACTCGCGATCAGGTCCTCGCCCGCGTCCGTGTACACCATGAACTCCTGCGACTGGGACCCGCCCATCGACCCCGAGTCCGCGTCTACGGCCACGAACTCCAGACCGCAGCGGGTGAAGATCCGCCGGTAGACCTCGTCATGCTTGCGATAGCTCTCGTCGAGGCCTGCCTCGTCGATGTCGAACGAGTAGGCGTCCTTCATCAGGAACTGCCGCACGCGCAGCAGCCCGGACTTGGGCCTGGGTTCGTCGCGGAACTTTGTCTGGATCTGATACCAGATCTGTGGAAGCTGCTTGTAGCTGCGCAGTTCGCCGCGGGCGATAACAGTCATGATCTCTTCATGCGTCATCGCAAGACACAGTTCGGCGCCCTTGCGGTCCTTCAGGCGAAACATGTTGTCGCCCATGCCCGCCCAGCGGCCGCTCTCCTCCCATACCTCGCGCGGGTTAAGCGCCGGCAGGTGAAACTCCTGCCCGATCGTGTCCATCTCTTCGCGGACGATCGCGACGATCTTATTGATGGCGCGCGCACCCAGAAATAAATGGCTGTAGATGCCCGCACCCAACTGCCGGACATATCCGGCGCGCAGCAACAGCTTATGGCTCGTCACCTCCGCGTCAGCGGGAGCTTCGCGCAGGGTAGGGATAAACAGGGTCGACCAGCGATGCATGAAAACTAGAAGTATCCACTTTCCGGCGAACTCCGGCTCTTTCCGCCGGGCCGCCGTTGCCACGTAGCCTTCTGGCACGGACATCGGCGTCCCTTCATTCTAACCGCGCTGGGGGACCATCAGTCGGGCACCCAGACTTCCCAGTGCAGCTTTGCGATGCCATACGTTCGAATCACTCGCGCCTGAAGATAAGGCGCGAACGATGCAATACGCCATATAACGCCACCCCCCTCGCATTCGCGCGATGTGTCGCGTCTACTACAGAGGTACGTCACCTTTTTCAATAGGTTGAAGACATGTGTGCCCAGCCATTGGTCAGTGTTGCATCCGAGTTCTCCGTGCTGGAGCCGAAGCTCCACCGGGGATTGGTCTCATCCAACCCGCCCAGTAACCTGGCGGTCATGCGCTCTGCGCATCCGCGTAATGCCATGCTCTCCCAACTTCCCCCGGCGGAGTTGGCGGCGCTGGGACGCAACCTCGTACCGGTTGATCTGCCCCTGGGCAAGAGTCTTTCTGAGCCGAACCAGCCAATCGAACACATCTACTTCCTCAACACGGGACTTGTCTCCACCGACGTTGTCACACGACACGGGGAGCAGGTCGAGGTCGCAGTCACAGGCCGCGAAGGGATCATTGGCCTGCCTGCTCTCTTCGATCAGCCTCAGATGCCGCATTCGGTTGTGGTCCAGGGCTCGGGCGAGGGCCTGCGCATCGCCGCCTCAGTCCTCCGCGCGGCGTTCCTCCAGGGAGGGGTTCTGCAAAAGCTGGTCCACGCCTTCACGTATCTCCATATGACGCAGATTACTCAGTCCGTTCTCTGCAACCGCCTGCATGAGGTGGAGGCCCGTCTTGCGCGATGGCTGCTGACCTCGGCCGACCGCATGGAGACTGAGCATCTGCAACTGACGCAGGAGTACATGGCCCAGATGCTGGGCGTACAGCGCTCCACCGTTACCGTGGCTGCCGGCAACCTGCAGCGCGATGGTTTGATCAGCTACTCGCGTGGCCGCATTCACATCGCCCATCGAGCCGGCCTCGTGGCCCGCTCCTGCGAGTGTTATGGCATCGTCAATTCGGCGTATGAGCGTGTTCTGCGCCGCGGGGACAACTCCGAACTCCTCTACGCGCTCACCTAGAGCTCACGCGTACTTCCGCAGCACGCCGAGCACTTTGCCCTGGATGCTGACGTTGGAGGCGGGCGCGTAGATCGGCTGCATCTCCTTGTTCGAGGGCTGTAGCCGGATCATGCCTCCCTCGCGATAGAACCGCTTGAGTGTAGCGTCCACGCCATCTACCAGCGCAACGATGATCTCCCCTTCGCGTGCCGTGGCGGTCCGCTCTACCAGAACGAAGTCGCCGCTCACAATGTGCTCATCGCGCATGGAGTCGCCCCGCACCTCCAGCGCGAACACCTCGCGGTTGCCGATAATGTCGCCCAGCGAGATGGTCTCCGCCATCTCAATGGCCTCGATCGGCTGGCCCGCCGCAATCCTTCCCATCAGCGGCAACCGGTCATATCCCCTTTTGCTAGACCGAGGCGGCAGCACGTCAATCGAGCGGCTGCGGTTGTGCGCTCTTTGCAGCAGCCCTTTGTTCTGCAGGTTAGTCACGTGTTTGTGCACGGTCGCCAGCGAACTCAGCCCCAGCCCCGCCGCGATCTCCTCGTAGGAAGGTGAGTAGCCGTTCTTCTTCACAAACCCGTCGAGAAAGTCGATGACCTCTTTTTGCCGCCGCGTAATAGCCATGCCCGCCATTCTAGCGAATAAAAAGCGAACTGCAACAGAAAAGTTTAAAACTGCGAATAGCCGGGGTCGACATAAGGACCTAAACCTTAATTCGCGGGACTTTGCAGCCCTATCCATAACTTCTGAACACTTGAGCTGACAAGATCCGGTCTCTCCTTCTGAATCTGATGGCCGCTTCCGATGGCAATCACTCGCGACCTGCTTGTAGAGAGGTGCGCCAATGCCTCCTGACCCTTCTCGAATTCGGGCAGGAACTCCTTTACGTTTTTCGTAGAATCTTCAGAGATCACGATGAGCGGCATGTTCCCAAGTGAGCGAACCGATCCAGCTTGAGCAGCACTTTCATTCCACATGCTGTGACATTCCGCGATTGTCTCCTTAATCCATGACATGTCACATTCAACCGTTTTCAGTTTAGGCATCATTTTCGGTGTGCCAGTTCCACACCAGCCCAGGATTCTGGGAATTCCAAACGGCATGGCATATCGTTCACGTTCAAGACTTCTGCGCCACTGCGAAAGGGATGTTTTTAGTTCTGGCAGTCTGTTCGCGAGATCTGGATATGCCGAATCTACAAGGACCATTCCCTGTACCTCGCCGGGGTAAAGGTCGGCATAAATCAGCACATCGAAGCCGCCCATGGAGTGCCCAACCAAGACCAGCGGTGGATGAATCCCTGCGTTGTGCAGGAGGGCGTGCAACTCTTGAGCGAAGACCTTGCTTTCTCGTGGGTAAGGACTCTGGTCGCTCCATCCCAGTCCCGCGCGATCATACGAACAGACGCGCGTGAACCGGGCTACCTGCGGTTGAACTTTAAACCAGGAGAGAGACGAGTCAGATAGTCCTGAGTCCAGAATTACTGTTGGCGAACCGTGCCCGACGCAATGGATATGCATCCGATACCCGCCGACATCGATCAATTGTCCTGGCGGAGGATTGTCTCGCAGGTCGCGCTTATGAGACATCCATTGATATATCGCGGCGATCGCCAGAACACAAACGAATACGAAACCGCACACTCGCGAAGCATGGAGCAAAGCACGGGCGGACTTTGACGTCTGAGGCATACAGCTATCCCAATATGATGAATACTCAAGCCCACTGCATCGTACAGCAGCCTAACCGCCGCAGTTGTACTGTCGAACGATTACGATAGACCTATGTCCGTCGACCTCGACCTCCCCGCTGCGCACTCCGTTCCGCGCGGCTTTCTATGGGGCGCAACCTGCGCCGGTATCAAAGCCAGCGGCAACCCCGATGTGGCATTGGCGCTTACAGCGGATGCTGCCGCCTCCGCCGCGGCCATGTTCACCTCGAACCGGGTCGTCGCCGCGTCCATCACCGTCGGACGCCGCCATCTCGCCGCGACCGGCGGTCGCATCCGCGCTGTGCTCGTCAACTCCGGCAATGCCAATTGCGCCACCGGCGAGCCCGGTGTTGAGGGCTGTATCGCCACATGCGTCGCCGCCGCCGAGACCTTTGGCTGCATCTTTGATGAGGTCCTTCCGTGCTCCACCGGCATCATCGGGGTGCCGTTTCCCGCTGCGAAGGTTGTTGCCGCGATGCCCTCGCTCCAGGCTGTAATCGGCGACTCGTCCGCCCATGCCGAGTCCTTCGCGCGGGCCATCATGACCACCGACACGCGCGTGAAGATGGCCAGCGCAGTTATTCCCCTTGCGGGTGAATCGGATACAGAAGCGCACGAGGTCAGAATCTGGGCCTGCGCCAAGGGCGCGGGTATGATTGGGCCTAAACTCGGCCCGCCGCACGCCACCATGCTGGTCTATCTCTTCACCGATGTCGCCGCCGAGCCCGTTGCTTTGCGTGCAGCGCTCGCCGCCGCCGCAGAACCCAGCTTCAACTCCATCTCCATCGATGGTGACACCTCCACCAACGACACAGTGCTGCTTCTTGCCTCCGGCGTCAGCGGCATCTCGCTCACGCGCGAACTCACGCCTGCCTTCGACGAAGCGCTTGCCCAGGTCTGCAAATCTCTCTCTCGCCAGATCGTTGCCGACGGCGAAGGCGCGACCCACCTGGTCACGCTCGACGTTCGGGGAGCGGCCACTGCAGAGGACGCCCGCCTCGTCGCCCGCGCGATCGCGCATAGTCCGCTCTGCAAGACTGCCTGGTCCTCCGGCGATCCGAACTGGGGACGCCTGATCGCCGCCGCAGGCTACTCCGGGGCAAACTTTTCTCCCGAGAAGACCCGCATCTGGATCGGCGCCGAGCCGGTCTTTGAATACGGGCTTCGTGCGGCTAATTTCGATGAGGTCGCCGCCCATGCCACGATGGTCCAGCCCGAATACACCATCACTATCGATCTGGGCGAGGGGCCCGGCGGGTGCCAGTTCCTCACCTGTGACCTCACGGTCGAATACGTCCACATCAACGCGGACTACTCCACATAACCTATCTGCGAGAAGCACGGAAGAGCAGAACTTCCTTTTTTGGAACAGCGTCCGCCGCCGACCCTTGTTTTCTCTTTGCCTTTATAACCATGGCATCCGATCATGAAAGCGCCCTCACCTGAGCCGCTCATTTCGGGCGCTTGATTATTCGGGTCGCTGGGCACTTGGTCAGGAGAGCAGCTATGCGGGTTCTGGTTGTGGAGGACGATAAGGCGCTGGGCGCGTTTCTTCGCCAGGGGCTTGAGTTGGAGGGTCACGAGGTTACATGGGTGGAAGATGGCGACGCGGCCCTCGGCAGCGTGGCTGAGGTAAGCCCGGAGCTGATCGTCCTGGATCTGAGCCTTCCGCGCCGCGACGGTACCGAAGTCCTCAGCGAGTTGCGCGCACGCCAGCACGATTCTTCCGTGCTCGTTCTCACTGGTCGCAACGATCTGGACGCGCGGGTGCATTGCCTGGATATTGGCGCCGACGACTGCCTGCTTAAGCCGTTCAGCTACTTTGAACTGATGGCCCGCTGCCGCGCTTTGCTGCGGCGCCGTCGCCAGAGCGCGGACCCCGTGCTCCGCCACGGCGACCTCGAGCTACACCGCATTGAGCGCCGCGTCGCGCGCCACGGGGAAGCCATCGCCCTTACAGCCAAGGAGTTCGCTCTGCTCGAATACCTGATGCTGCACAAAGACGAATGTGTCTCGCGCGCACGGCTGCTTGCCGATGTCTGGCAGATGCCGAACGAGACGGGCACCAACGTTGTGGATGTGTACGTCAATTACCTGCGGCGCAAGCTGGGCGGCGGTGCGGGAGGCGCTTCGCTGATCGAAACAGTCCGTGGCTCCGGGTATCGGCTCGCCGGACCGGCACGTAAACCCGTCGCGTGTGCGACTCTGCCGCACCGGCAGGTAGTTGCGGCTCCGGCATAGCGAAGGACTGGTAGCGGCGTACCTCCAATCCTTCGGTCGATCAGCGGAGCAGTTCCATGGGCTATGGGTTAGGCAAAGACTCATCGGAGACGAAAGCGGCGATCCGTACGGTCGTGCTGACCAGCGCGGACCCACACTTCCGCGAACGCTTGCGCCAGCAATTGACTGCAATGCGCTGGACGGTCCGCGAGGCCTCAGGCGGCGCCGAAGCCATAGCGGAGCTTGAGCGGCAGTCGGCAGAGGCCATGGTGCTGGATAGCGCTCTGCCCGATCTTGAAGTCAGCGAATTCGCCCGGCAGATGCGTCGACGCCACCCGGTAATGGACCTGTTGCAGGTCGATGCCGGTACAGACGAGGCTGGCCCACGCAGCCCACGCCGCAATGAGCTGCTGCATGCCCTGCGCCGCGCGCAGGAAGAGGCCCGCACGCCTACGCACTCTCTACCGGACACGGTTGCGTGGGCCGCGGCCCCGGTCGTTGTCCCGCGGAACGCGCCCGCAGCAAACCTCGCTCCTGCGGATGAACGCGCCCTCATCTCGCGTGAGGTAACGGAGTTCCTCCGGGCCCGCGATGCACGTAGCCAGGCTGCAGATCCTCCGGCATCGGAGTCGCCGCTACTGAACGGTGAAGCCCCTCCGCCAAAGAGTTCCGCTGTCGCCTCTGTACTGACCGGACCTGCCCGGCCTCGCGCTCAGCCTCTACCGGAGATGGTCGGCGACTCGTCCGGTATGGCTGAACTTGCTCGTATGGTCCGTTTAGTCGCGCCCCGCTCAACCGCTGTTCTCATCCAGGGCGATACCGGCACAGGTAAAGAGCTGGTTGCCAAAGCCGTCCACTCGCTCAGTCTAAGGGCCAGCAAGCCATTTCTAGTCCTGAATTGCGCGGCAATACCAGAGGCTTTACTTGAAGCTGAACTCTTTGGCCATACCCGCGGCGCCTTTACCGGAGCGGTCCAGTCGCGCACTGGCCGCATTGAAGCCGCGAACGGCGGCACGCTTTTCCTCGATGAAATTGGCGAGATGCCACTCGCGCTTCAGGCCAAGATGCTCCGCTTCCTGGAGTCCGGCGAACTGCAGCGCGTCGGCGACAATGAGGTATTGCGCGTAGACGTCCGCGTGGTCGCCGCCTCCCATCAGCCGCTGCTGCAACGCGCGCGCGAACATGCCTTTCGGCTGGACCTCTACCATCGCCTTGCCGTTTTCCCGGTCTACATTCCTTCGCTGCGCGAGCGGATGGCAGACGTGGCCGCGCTTGCCGATTTCATCCTCGCGCGTCTGGGCCTGGAGATGCCTGTCAAGCGGCTCTCAAAGGCTGCTGCTGAGTGCCTGATGCAACACGACTGGCCAGGCAACGTCCGCGAACTGGCCCATGTGCTGGAGCGCGCGTCCATCCTGGCAGAAGACCGCTCTGAAATTACCCCGGCGGAAATCCGTCTTTAGCGGATGTCACTGGAATCGCGGCTTCGGCAATCCTGGGTTGGAAGAAAATGCAGAAACATGATGTGCCTGTGGGCGGACAAACGAGGGGACCGAAGAACGACTAACCGAAGAGGGCCGATCCGTTACATCAAATGGACGGCGTCTACGTCCACCATCAGATTGCGGCGAGGGATGCCCTCTACCTCAGCGAATGCGAGCATTGCGCGCAGCGCCTTGCCCAGTCCGTCCCGCCGCTCTGCCTTCAGTACAAAGTGGAACCGGTAGATGCGCTTCAGCCGCGCAATCGGCGCCGTCGCCGGTCCCATGACACGCACGCGATCCAGCTTCGCTCCTGCGACCCACCGGGCCAGGCGCTGCGACCACCCTGCCGCCTCCTCCAACGTCTCCCCCTGCACCACTACGTTTGCCAGCGCGCCGAACGGCGGATACAGGAACGGTCGTCGATGGTATTGCTCCTTCTCAACGAACCCGCGATAGTCGTGGGCCGCAGCGAACCGAACAGCATAGTGGTCGCTGTTGTACGTCTGCACCAGCACGCGTCCCGGCAGCTCGCCCCGGCCCGCGCGGCCTGAGACCTGCGTCAGCAGTTGGAAGACGCGCTCCGCCGCGCGAAAATCCGGTAAGGCCAGCGCGGAATCCGCGCCCACGACGCCCACCAGCGTCACGCCGTGCACGTCATGGCCCTTGGCGATCATCTGCGTGCCTACCAGCAGGTTGATCTCGCCGGAGTGCAACCGCCGCAGCAGCCGTTCCATGTCGCCCCTCCCGCGCATGGTGTCACGGTCCATGCGCCCGATGCGTGCGTTGGGAAACAGCTCCTTGAGGCGCTCCTCTCCCTGCTGGGATCCCGCGCCCAGATAGAACAGATGCTCGCTCGCGCATTTCGGGCAGGTATTCGGCACGGCGCGCCGAAAGCCGCAATAGTGGCAGACGAGCCGGTCGCCTGCGTGCGCGTGCGTGTCATCTTCGATATGGGCACCGGGTTTGTGGTAGGTCAACGCGATCGCGCAGTTCTCGCACTCGATCTTCTCGCCGCAACTGCGGCACAGCACTGTAAACGAGTAACCGCGCCGGTTCAGTAGCACCATCACCTGCTCATCGCGGTCAAGCGTCGCCTGTATATTCTGCACCAGCCGCCGGGAGAAGACCGCGTCCTGCCCTGTCGCGCGGAACTCCTCGCGCATGTCGACCAGCTCCACGTCAGGCAGCGGTCGGTCCTCGACGCGCGCGGTCATCTCCACGCGTTCATAGCGGCCTTTGTCTGCATTCGCCCAGCTTTCAAGCGAGGGCGTCGCCGAACCCAGCACCCCCGCCGCGCCTTCGAGCTTCGCGCGCATCACCGCCACGTCGCGGCCATGGTAGCGTGGCGTCTCTTCTTGCTTGTAGCTGGAGTCATGCTCTTCATCGACAAGAATCAGCCCGAGGTCTTTCAGCGGCGCGAAGACTGCCGACCGCGTTCCTACCACCACGCGCGCCTCGCCGCGCCGGATGCGGTGCCACTGCTCCGCGCGCTCATCCGGCGTCAGCGCGGAGTGCAGCAACGCCACCTGCGCACCGAAGGCAGCATAGAGCTGCCCCGCCATCGCCGGCGTCAGCCCGATCTCCGGCACCAGCAGCAGCGCCGATTTGCCAGCATCCAGCGCGCGCAGCATGGCCGCGAAGTAGACGCTCGTCTTGCCTGATCCTGTCACTCCGTACAGCAGGATCGGCTTGAACTCTCCCTGCGACATCACCGCCGCAATCGATCCCAGCGCCTCCATCTGCTGCTCGTTCAGTGCATGCTCATGCGCGTGCTTCTTGCCCTCAAGGTGCACTCCGCCCAGCACAAACTCCTCCGGCTGCTCGTCTATTCCAACCAGACCGCGCTTTACCAGCGTCGCAAGCGTTGTCGCTGGAACCCCCATGTCGTTCAGGATCGCCGAATCCCGCAGATCCACTACTCGCATCCGACCGCCAGTTGCTGCCAGTTCCGCCAGGATCGCCGTCTGGTTCGCATTCAACTTCGGGATGCGTGCATCGGGAACAAGCACCGCGACGCGCTCCAGCCGCCGCGCATCGCGCTCTTCGGCCATCGCCTCCCGCGTGAGCCACCTCTTCCGCACCATGCCGTCCAGCAGCGCCTTCTTCGCGCCCGTGGAGGAGCGCAGGGCGGCCAGTCTCGCCGTCTTTCCATCTTCCAGATAATTCAGCACCGCATACTCGCGGTCCTGCTCCTCCGAAGTCAGCTTCGACCGTCGCGACGTGCCCTTCTGAGCCCCTTCGTACAGCACGCGTCGCCCGGCCTCTGCAATGCGATACAGAAACTCCCGCCGGACCTCGGCCCCCAGCGGCAGCATCCCGCGCAGCACCTCGCCCAGCGGTGCAACGTAGTACTGCGCAATCCATTCGGCCAACCGCATCAGTTTGTCGGAGATCAGGCCCTCTGTGTCCAGCACCTGCTGGACGGGCTTGATCTCGACGTCTTCCGACGGTCGCAAATTGTGCAGCCTCACCACCACGCCTAGCAGCCGCTGCCCGCCGAACGGCACCAGTACGCGGGCACCTACCGGGGGCACAACGCCGTTCACGGCATAGGTGAATGCCTGGTCCAAAGGGACCGGCAGGGCTACATCGCAGTAAGTTGGAGGTGGCGTCTCGTTCAAAGCCTCTTCAGACTATCGCTCCGCCCTGTGCAGACTCCGCTTACTGCGTTATATCCCCATTCCCTGCGCGGGTTCCCCGTTCGCTCCAGGCGCACAATCCACGCGCCTCGCGATGGTATTCTGGGTAGAGATCACGAACACTGGAAGCGCACAAAAACAACTCCCCAATGAGGTGAAATGCATGGCGACGGCAACGATCGATAAGGCGGCTCTCGATTACAAGGTGGCAGACATCGGCCTGGCCGACTTCGGACGCAAGGAGATCGACATCGCCGAGCAGGAGATGCCCGGCCTGATGGCCATTCGCGCCAAGTACGCCCCTGGCAAGCCTCTCGCCGGCGTCCGCGTCACCGGCTCGCTGCACATGACCATCCAGACCGCCGTGCTCATCGAGACCATGGTCGCCCTGGGCGCCGACGTGCGCTGGGCCAGTTGCAACATCTTCTCCACGCAGGACCATGCGGCCGCCGCCATTGCTGCTACAGGCGTCCCCGTCTTCGCATGGAAGGGCGAGAGCCTCGAAGAGTATTGGTGGTGTACGAACCAGGCGCTTAATTTCCCCGGCGGCAAAGGCCCGCAGCTCGTCATTGACGACGGCGGCGACGTCACGCTGCTCATTCACAAAGGCGTCGAGCTTGAAAAAGGTGAAAAGTGGGTGGACTCACCTTCCGGCTCGCAGGAAGAGAAAGTCATCAAGGACCTCCTCAAGCAGGTCTATAAAGAAGACCCCAAGCGCTGGCAGTCCGTCGCCAAGGACTGGCGCGGTGTTTCCGAGGAGACTACCACTGGTGTGCACCGTCTCTACCAGATGCTGGAGCAGGGTAAACTGTTGGTCCCAGCCATTAACGTCAATGATTCGGTTACCAAGTCCAAGTTCGACAATCTTTACGGCTGCCGGGAGTCGCTGGTGGACGGCATCAAGCGCGCGACGGACGTGATGGTCGCCGGGAAGGTCGCCGTCGTGTGCGGCTATGGCGATGTTGGCAAAGGCTCGGCTGCTTCCCTGCGTGGTATGGGAGCGCGCGTAGTCGTCACAGAGATCGATCCCATCAATGCGCTACAGGCCGCGATGGAAGGCTATGAGGTCACCACCATTGAGGAGACGCTCGGCCGAGGCGACATCTACGTCACCTGCACCGGCAACGTGGACATCATCACCGTCGACCACATGAAGCTGATGAAGGACCAGGCCATCGTCTGCAACATCGGCCACTTCGACAACGAAATTCAGATGGAGAAGCTGAGCGAAGAGAAGGGAATCACCCGGCTGAACATCAAGCCGCAGGTGGACAAGTACACCTTCTCCTCGGGCAACAGCATCTTCGTGCTCGCCGAAGGCCGCCTCGTCAATCTCGGTTGCGCGACGGGCCATCCGAGCTTCGTCATGTCCAATAGCTTTGCCAACCAGACGCTCGCGCAGCTTGACCTTTGGAAGAACAAAGACACCTACAAGGTCGGTATCTACATCCTGCCCAAGAAGCTGGACGAAGAGGTCGCCCGTCTGCATCTCGAGAAGATCGGCGTCAAGCTCACCACGCTCTCCAAGCGCCAGGCCGACTACCTCGGTGTGGCCGTCGAGGGCCCTTACAAGGCCGAGCACTACCGCTACTAGGCTCGGCATTCTGCTTGCCACAGGTCCCCGCCACTCGGCGGGGATCAGTGCGTTTTGCCCTCGTATCTGCGATTCCGGCCACGGTGCCAATTCATCCGGATCCAGTGCGATGAATCGCAGGAGCGCTTTCTCTCACTTCAGGCGGCATATCCGCACGCTCACATTCGTATACGGACACGCGAACGTGGTTTTCGCACCGGCATCCAGCACCACCCACTTCACGCCGAGCGGCCTGAGTCGCGAGACTCGTTCAGCATCGCCGATCGCATTCAATCCAGCCTGCGCCGCCACACCGCGTGCCCACATATCGGCCAGGTCGGGTGCAATCGACGCCTCGCCGCCATCCTTCGAGCGGTCCGGCAGCGCACTCCGTTCCGCGATTGCGCGAAAATTCTGCGCGTCCTCACCTGCGGCATGGATGTAGTCCGCATCCACAGCGAACAGCGCATCGGGCAGCGTGTTCGCGCGGATCCACTCAAATGCCTGCGCCCATGCACTCCTCGGCGTCATCCACGGCATCTCGAGATGATTTGATCCGGGATACTCAGCTTGCGCAGCGCCAAACATCGCTCCGCCCAGCAATACGACCGCAGCGCCCCATCGCCACGCGCTCCGCCGAAGCACCCGGTCGCCAAGCCAACCGCCCAGCATCACAATCATCACCACATACACAATCTGAAACACCCGCAGCGGCTGCATCCGCGCGATCAGATGCGTCGTTGAAGCCTCGCTCGCCAACAGCAGCGCCAGGACGCATACGGTTACACCGATGGTCACCGCCATCCGCGCCAGCGCGTCTCGCGCTTCCAACAATCCGGATGCGCCAGGTTGCGATGCTGGGAGGTGAGATCGAAACACCGGCCCACGCCCTCTTCGGGCGCCAAGCCATGCCACCCCGCCGAGTATTCCAAGCGGCGCAAACAACCCAACTACTTCGTACCAGCGCCATTCTCCCAGGAACCAGTAGCTGCGCGACAGCGCCGCGCGAACATACGCTGCGCTCTCAGCCGGCGCAAACCCCTGGGCACACGCCGCCGCGATAGCTGCGGCCGCGCACAATCCCGCAACTCCCCACACGCGCACTGCACGGCTGCGCGCGCGTATAGATGCAAGTAGCGCCGTCGCAAACGCCGCATACATCGCAGTGAGCGGATGCATCGCCGCGCACACAGCCAGCCCCGCAGCCCACAGCGCCCATCCACGTCGCCGCCGCTCCGAATTGTGCCATTGCGTCGCATCCAGCGCGCCGACTATTGCCAGGATCATCGCCGGCGTGGCGAGGCTCCTTGCTGTGAGATATGGGTCCATCACATACAGCGCCGTCCCGGCTACCGGCAAGCCCAGCCAGCATGCCAGCAGCACTACTGCGCCGGTACGCGCTTCACTCCGTAACGAAAGCCGCGCTGCCAGCATCCACGCTGCAAAAAGCGCTGCCCATACACTCAACGCATGCAGCGCCAGGAGCATCCAAGGCAGCGTCAGATGCGTTAGCGGCACCAGCTCCGCCACCATCGGTGCAAACAATGACCATCGCGACGGTTCCATCGCAAATGCAGCGTCGTGCGGATACAACCTCGCATCCAGCAGGTACTTCACGCCGGCCGCGTAGATCCCGCCGTCCTCCGCGAAGGGGTGATACCCGGCAACGATCACCGCAAGTATTGTCGCTACGCTCACCAGCGCGATAACTCGCTGGCGCTCTCCAATACTTCGCGCAACTCGCACGCGTAGGCGGACGCGCCGCGCCTCAACTGGTGCTACTAGAACTCCCAACGCTTATCGCTCCAATGCGGTCCCGTTCGCATCCTCCATCTTAGACGCGCGCGGGCGTATATTAACTCCTTCAGCTTTGGTCGCAATCAGACCCCTTGCAAGAGGCGCCGCTTATGGACCGCAAAGAGATCGTCGAGAAGAAACAGAAGTACGTCTATCCCGCCGTCTATAACTACTTCGCCGATCCGCTGCCCATGGCGCGCGGCTTTATGCAGCATCTCTGGGACGTTGACGGTCGCCAGTATCTCGACTTCTTCGGGGGCATTGTCACCGTTGGCGTTGGCCACGCCAACCCGCGCATCACCTCCGTACAGAAGCAGCAGCTCGACACCATGAGCCACTGCTCTACCGTCTACCCCACAGAGCAGATGGCCGCGCTCGCCGAAAAGATCGCCCAGATCACGCCCGGCAAACTCGAAAAATCCTTCTTCACCTCATCGGGCTCCGAGGCCAATGAGACCGCCATCGACTCCGCGCGCATGCACACCGGCCGCATGGAGATCATCGCCCTTCGCCACTCCTACTCCGGCCGCACCGCGCTCACGCGCTCGCTCACCGGCATCGCCGCATGGCGCAAGGCTACGTATCAGATCGGCGTCGTCCACGCCATGAACCCCTACTGCTATCGCTGCCCCCTGGGCAAGACCTACCCCTCCTGCGAGGTGGCCTGCGCCCAGGACATCGAGGCCGTCATCCAGGCATCAACCTCAGGTGCGATTGCCGGCATGATCGCCGAACCCATCCAGGGCGTCGGCGGCTTCATCACCCCGCCCAAGGAGTACTTCAAGCTCGCCTTCTCCATCGTCAAGCGCTACGGCGGCGACTTCATCGCCGACGAGGTGCAGACCGGTTGGGGCCGCACCGGCAAAGGCTGGTTCGGCATTGAGCACTGGGAGGTAGAGCCCGACATCCTCACCGCCGCCAAGTCGCTCGGCAACGGGTTCCCGATTGGCCTGACGGTAGCCACACCCGAGATCGGCAACGCCTATCAGGGCCCCACCATCGCCACCTTCGGCGGCAACCCCGTCGCCTGCGTCACCGCCCGCGCGGTCATCGACCTCATCGAAGAAGACGACCTCATCCGCAACTGCGATATCGTTGGCGGCTACCTGCGCGACGGCCTGCTCGAGCTGCAGCGCAAGTACCCCATCATCGGCGACGTGCGCGGCATGGGCCTGATGCAGGCGATGGAGCTGGTCACCGACCCGAAGACCAAGGATCCCGCGCCCGCGCTGGCCAACCAGATGATGGAGGCCGCGCGCGAGGCCGGCCTGCTGATCGGCAAGGGCGGCATGTATAACAACGTGCTGCGCATGTCCCCTCCCATGAACATCGCCAAGTCCGATGTCGACCAGGCCCTCCGCATGCTGGACACCGCGTTCGCCTCCGTCACCGCGAAAACGCTAGCGAACGCCTAGCTTCTTGTTTCGTGCAAATTGGCGTTAGGCCTTTACGCGAATCCAACAAGATGCTCCGCCCATTCCGCTAGAATCAAGGCTAGTGGCCCTCTCCGACACCTCCGCCTCTGAAGACACTCTCATCCCCGACGGCGCGCCGCCCAACCCCAACGCCCACGGCCCATTTAGCGCGATGCGCCGCGCCCTGCCCTCGGGCGAGGTCATCCGCTTCCTCATGGTCGGTGGCTTCAACACCGCCTTCTCGCTCGCCTTCTACTCCGGCTGCGTCATCCTCTTCGGTCGCACCATGCCGCACCTCAGCAAGCCCCTTATCGCGGACATCGCCTCCATCGTCTCGCAGCCCATCTGCATCACCGTCGCCTTCCTCTGTTACAAACACTTCGTCTTCCGTACCAAGGGCAACTACCTCAAGGAGTGGCTGCGCTGCTTCGCCGTCTACTCCGTCTCCATCGTCGCCGGCCTGGCCATCCTGCCCGCCGCAACCAAGTTCTTCCTGATCTTCAAGTCGCTGCCGCCCAACGCTCCGCCCATCTTCGCCGGCATCGTGAACTCAGTCATCATCGCCTGTTACAGCTACTTCGGCCACAAGAAGTTTTCCTTCAAGCGCTAAATACGCTTCAGCGCCAGACCGACCAGCCGCGCCGATTCAAACTCCAGAAGAGGACCGCGAGGCAGACGCCGCTGAGGGCCACAAGGCCGAGGCCAGCGGCAACCCGCCCGAAGAGCAAGTCCCCGATGCCGAACAGCATGGCGTAGACGAGCGTAAAGCCCAGCACCCAATGCAGAAAGTTATACCGCAGAGTAGGCTCATGCTGCTGCGATGCGGGAGCGAACCTGCGCCAGCCCAGCGCTGCGGGGCGTACGCGATCGTAGAAGGCCTGCAGCGTCGCATCCTTCTCCGGACGCGTCATCAGAGTAACGGCCAGCCAGACTGCTGTGGTGAGAACGGTCGTCGTCAGCATCAGCCATGCAAAGGCGTGCGGATCGTCCTGGTTCAGCGGCGCAAGCGCAAGTGCGGGATCGAACCGATGCAGCAGGCGCACAATAGGTAGGCCAAGGCGGCTCTCCAGTGTCAGCGAGATCGTCGCTGCTGCAATCATTGCCGAGATCTCGCTCCACGCGTTGATGCGCCACCAGTACCAGCGCAGGATGAATACCAGTCCCGCACCTGCGCCCAGCGCGATCAGGAACTTCCATGCCGCCGCAATCGACGCATCATGCGTGAGCATGTATCCCGTAGAACCAGCAGACAAGAGAGCCGCCAAAATCGTCGCCAGCCGCGACATCGCGACATAGTGCCGCTCGCTTTTGTCCGGCGCGAGGAACCGGCGATAGAGATCATTGATCATGTACGACGCGCCAAGGTTCAACTGCGTGCCGATGGTCGACATGTACGCCGCAGCAAAGCCCGCCAGCATCAGGCCGCGAAGGCTAGCCGGCAGGTAATGCACCATCACCCAGACGTAGGCGCCCTCTGTCCCACCCTGTGCAGCGGTGGGGGAGGGAAGCAGCACCAGCGCGACCAGCGCGGTCAGGATCCACGGCCATGGCCGCAGGGCATAATGCGCGATGTTGAACCATAGTGTCGCGCCCAGCGAATGCTTTTCATCCTTCGCGGAGAAGATGCGCTGCGCAATATAGCCTCCGCCGCCCGGCTCGGCGCCCGGATACCAGGTCGCCCACCAGTTGAGCGAGAGCAGCACCAGGAAGCTAAGGAAAAACGGCGACGCCCGCGCCGGAATGAACGCCAGCGTGTCCCGCGCAGCACCTGCGGTCGAATGCGCGGCATCGAAGGCCCGCACCTGGCTTGCAAGCGATCCCATTCCGCCCACTGCATGCACCGCAAAGTACGCCAGCAGGATCACCATGCTCATCTTAAGGACAAACTGCAACATGTCCGTCCACAGGACCGCCCACAGTCCTGAGATGGCGTTGTAACCCAGCGTCAGCGCCAGGCAGCAGAAGACCGCCGTCAGTTGCTGGCGTGGCGTGGTCAGGCCCAGGGTCAGCGCCAGTATCTTGGCCATGGCCAGGTTCACCCAGCCCATGATGATAGTGTTCACCGGAAAGGCCAGGTAGGCCGCACGGAATCCGCGCAGGAATGTCGCGGGCGGTCCGGAATAGCGCAGCTCCGCGAACTCCATGTCCGTCAGCACCTGCGCCCGCCTCCACAGGGGCGCGAAGAAGAAGACCGTCAGCATGCCGGAGAGCAGGAACGACCACCAGAGCCAGTTTCCTGCAATGCCCTGCGTGTAGATCAGCCCGGTGACCACCAGTGGCGTGTCCGCGGCGAATGTCGTGGCTACCATGGAGGTGCCGGCGAGCCACCAACTGACGTTGCGACCGGAGAGGAAGAATTCGCCAATATCGCCCGAGGCGCGCTTCATGTAAAAGAAGCCGATGGCTAGGTTGACCGCGAAGTACGCGGCGATCACCAGCCAGTCGAGCGATGTCAGGACCAACGAGGCCTCCAAAGAACGCGAAGCTCCATCCTATTGCATGAATGGGCAATGTGGGGTTGGTCCGCGCAGGCGGAATTTTGCGACCTACGGCAGGGCCCATGCGCTAGACTCATTTCTTGGTGGATGCGATGAAGACAAGACGGCTTTGGACAGTAGCTTTGGCGGCACTGGCAATAACCGCAATTCCCACAGCAAAGGCGACCGCCGCCGAGCCCTGGGCACGGGCGGTCACTACTGCGACTTACGTCAATGAAAATGGCACTGATCCCGCGCCGCTCAACCTGCGCGAATTGCAAGGCACAGTCGTCGGCTTGGGCGGTGAGGCGATGCCTCGCGCCCAGGTGACGCTATTTACTGAGGCCGACCATTCGCCGGTCGCAACCGTCACCAGCGACCGTGAAGGCAAGTTTCGCTTCGATAAAGTGGAAAAGGGATTCTACCGCGTGCTCGCGCGCGTAGAGGGCCTATGTCCCGCGAACGTGCCGGTAAAGCTGGAATCATCGTTGTTCGCCAAGCGCAAGCTCATCATCACCATGCGCCCGAAGGGTCTCGACACCTGCAGCTATGGTGTGGCAAAGTAGGCACCGCTATTGATTTCTTTAGTTGTCATTCTGAGCCGTAGGCGAAGAATCCCCGCATTTAGTGCGCCGGTTCAGTTCGAGTAGCCGGCAGGGCTACTGTTTCGCAAGGTCGAACACCTTCTCCATCGACTGCCACTTCCGCACCAGATCGCCACCCTCGGGCACGGCCTGGAACTGCGCCATCAGCGCCTCCCATTGCTGGACCTTTGGGTTCGCCCGGTCCATTGCCGCCTTGCGCTCGAACGAGAAATCCTCAGCCACGTCCATGATCATGAACATGCGCGTGTCCAGCAGGTATATCTCCATGCCCGTCACACCGGCGGCATAGAGGCTGTCGCAAATCTCCGGCCATATCTTCTCGTGATAGCGCTTGTACTCAGCGATTTTGGCCGGATCATTCTTGAGGTCGAGAGTGAGACAGTGGCGTGGCATCGGGTTCCTGACGAGTAGTATCTGCTGTTTCATATTGTCGTCGCAAAAGGCGACGCGCGATCCACAAAACGATTCCAAGAACTGCATTGATAATGGCTGGTCTCAGAACATGCGGCCAGTTCCAATTGTCCTCAGTCCAGCAATTTGCACAACCTTCGATCTGAATATGGATCAGCCATGCCTTTACGTAAGGCAGACCGCCTTCAATGAACTTAATAAAGCAATATGGGATAGTCATGGCGAAGAACGCAACGATCAAAACGTACGGGATGGACACAATCCAGTAGAAAATGCGCCACGCTAATCGCATCATTCGGTGCTCCCATATTTGCCTTATCCCGGCCCGATGGAGCGCAGCGCGAAGAACAGCAGCACCCCTGCAAAAAAGACGAGTGCCATCTTCACTCCCGGCTCGCGATTGACCTCGGGAACCAGGTCGGTTGCGGCGACGTAAATCGTTACGCCGGCTGAAAGCGGCAGGCCGGCCTTTACCCAAGCGGGGAACAGATTGATGGCCAGCACGCCGGCCAGGGTGGTCGCGCCGAGAAAGAGCGCTGAGTTCAGCGCGGCACGTCGCCCTTGACCGCTGGCCAGCATCACGCTGGCTACGGTGAAGCCCTCAGGAATCTTGTGCAGGAATACTGCGACAAAGAGTATCCAACCCAGCCACGCCGAGACCACAAAGCCCGACCCAATCGCGATACCGTCGAAAAAAGTATGCGTCGCGAGTCCCAACAGGACCGAGTAGCTGCGCCCTGCGGAGAGGAACTCATGGTGGTGCGTCTCCTCGCCGAAGTGGAAATGCGGCACCAGGGTATGCTCCAGCAGATGCACGCCGCAGTATCCGGCCAGCAGCAGGGGCGCGGCCCAGCGAGCGTTGATGACCATGGCCTCGGGCAGCATCTCCAGCAGGGCGGCCGCCAGCATAAAGCCCGCGCCCAGCGCGACGAAATACCGCAGCGCGCGCACCGAAGGTGAGCGTCGCACCAGCAGAAATCCGCCGAGGTAGTCGGCGAGGCCGGCAAAGAGGCCGAGCGCAAGAGCGATCCAGAAGCGCGGTACGGGCATGTCGTATGAACTATCCTGTTACCAGATCAATCTTAGCGTGCGCGCACCCCATCCTGAAGGAACCCCCACGGAATGCCTCTGAACTGCGGAATCGTTGGCCTGCCCAACGTCGGCAAAAGCACCATCTTCAACGCGCTCACCTCTGCCAAGGCCCAGGCCGCGAACTATCCGTTCTGCACCATCGAGCCCAACACAGGCATTGTCACCGTGCCTGACCAGCGGCTCGACAGGATCTCGGCGCTGGTCAAGCCGAAATCGCTCGTGCCAACCACGATGGAGTTCATCGACATCGCCGGTCTGGTTGAAGGCGCCTCCAAAGGTGAAGGGCTGGGCAACCAGTTCCTCGGACACATCCGTTCCACCGACGCGATCCTGCACGTCGTCCGTTGCTTTGCCGACCCCGAGGTCGTCCACGTCGCAGGCGCAGTCAATCCGCTGCATGACATCGACATCATCAACACGGAGCTGCTGCTCGCCGACCTCGAGACCGTCGACAAGCGCTATGCGAAGCTTGAGAAGCTGAGCAAGCCCGCAAATGCGGACGCGAAGATCAAGGCCGAATTCGCCGTAGTCGGCCGCTTGAAAGCAGCACTCGAAGACGGCAAACCCGCGCGAACCGTCGAGCTGACCAATGATGAGCTGCCATACACGCGCGACCTGCACCTGATCACGGCAAAGCCGCAGCTGTATGTCGCGAACGTCGATGAGGACGGCCTGGCAGGATCGAGCGAGTTAGTTGCTGCGGTGGAAAAGCGTGCAGCGGAAGAAAGCTCGCAGGTCATTCGCATCTGCGGCGCCATGGAGGCTGAGATCGCGCAGCTTGATCCTGCTGAGCGCGGCGAGTTCCTGAAGGAGATGGGCCTCGCGGAACCGGGACTGGACCGGCTGATCCATGCGGCCTACGCCCTGCTCAATCTCATCACCTATTTCACCGCGGGAGAGCAGGAGGTGCGCGCGTGGACCATCGTGCGCGGCACAAAGGCGCCAGGCGCTGCTGGCGTGATCCATACTGACTTCGAGAAGGGCTTTATCAAGGCCGACTGCTACCACTCGGACGATCTGTTCAAGTATGGCAGCGAGCAGGCGGTGAAAGAAAAAGGCCTGCTGCGCTCCGAAGGTAAGGAATATGTCGTCAAGGATGGCGACATCCTCTTCTTCAAGTTCAACGTATGACCTGCGAACGACAGACCGGCAGCAAGATCAGCCGGCCGGCGCGCGCCGATGTTCCCCACGCTCCGCGGCCATCAGGATGATAGTTGCAATGCCCAGCAGCAGCGCAGCCCCTTCAACCTTCTCCGAGAGCGAGTGCAGTCGTTCGAAGTGGCGCCGCGCCGCATTTCCTGCGGGCGCAGCACCAATGTCGCCGCCTGCGGCGATGCGGTCGCGCTCCATGGCCGGAACAATACCGCGCTGCACTACCCCCGTTGCGAACATCATCACGACAACCAGCAGAAATTCAATGGGTAGAAGTCTGCGGCTTCGCGGTTCAGTACGGAACCAGAGCGCAATCGTCGCAATCAAAAAGAGGAAGCCGGATGTATTCCCCACCGTGTTCAGGACACGCAATGTCCCGCCAACGATCATCCCCGCCTCGCGTGGAGTGGAGAGCGTGCTAAAAGCCATCGGCGCGAGGATGAAAGCAAAGAAGACCAGTCCCCCAACCCAGACGGTCAGGGAGAGCAGTCGCAGCGCTCGGAAGAAGATCGCCATATCTAGATGCTAGACGACGAGTCTACACCCAGTCGCGACCGATCAGCCGCCGAATGCGCTCCTTCGTCGGAGGGTGGGTCGAGAACAGGCTGCCAAAGCCTCCGCCCAGCAGCGGCGCAATGATGAACAGATGCGCTGTCGCCGGTGTGGCCTGCATTGGAATGCGCTTTGAGTAGCTTTCAAGCTTCTGCAGAGCGCTGGCCAATGCATAGGGATTGCCTGTGGTATGCGCCCCTGTCGCGTCAGCCTCGTACTCGCGCGAGCGTGAGACCGCAAGCTGGATCAGCATCGCCGCAAAGGGAGCCACGATCATCATCGCAAGCGAACTCAGCGCGCCGCCATTACGCCGGCGGTCGCCGCCGCCTCTACCGCCAAAGCCGAAGATCTCCGCATAGTAGGTCATGCGCGCCAGCAACGTGATTGCACCGGCAAGCGTCGCTGCAATGGAGCTCGTGAGGATGTCGCGGTTTTTCACATGGCCAAGCTCATGCGCCAGGACGCCCTCCAGCTCTTCATCGTTTAGCAAACCGAAGATGCCATGT
>DATCBR010000013.1:0-6552 GCA_036511765.1 Acidobacteriaceae bacterium
GGAAGGGCGCGGCGTCGAGCGTCTTTCTGCAGACCGCGCTCGAGGAGATTGCGACCGCCGGCTATCGCATCGTGAACATCGACACCGTGCTGGTGATGGCGAAGCCGAAGATCGTGCCCATCGCGGGCGAGATTCGCGAGAAGGTGGCTGAGTTGCTGGGCGTGCAACCCGGCGAAGTGGGCATCAAGGCGAAGACGCCCGAGGGCTTGAACCTGGACCACGTGGCGCAGGCGCACTGCACGGTGCTGCTGGAAAGCCTGGCCGGGCCGTTGGCGCTGGAGCAAATGACCGCGACGGCAGACGTAGGCTCCGAAGAAGTGAACGCGGTGGTGGAGGGCCTGACGCGACAGTTGCGGGACGTAGCAGCACTGGGCAGAAAAATAACTCCGTTCGATACCGATGATCTGACGTAGACGCAAAGACCAGAACGAATGCTTAACACGGATTCACGCGGATGAAGCGGATTTTCGCGGATTGAGAACAGGATCGAGACAGGGCTGCCGACGATGAGCCGGCGGCTTTTGCGGGAGATGTATGGCAAGATGATCACAACGGTGCAGCAGCATATTCTGCAACAGCAGGAGCAGATCAGCGATGCCAGCGGGCGCTTTAGCTGGCTGCTGAGCGGCATTACGCTGGCGACCAAGATGGTGGAGGCGAAGATCCGCACGGCCGGGCTGAGCGATGGGCTGGGTGCGTTTGGCGCGACCAATGTGCAGGGCGAGCAGCAGCAGAAGCTGGATGTCTTCGCCAACCAGGCGCTGTTGCACTGCCTGGGGCTGCGCGACTCGGTGGCCGCGCTGGTGAGCGAAGAGGACGAGGAGCCGGTGACGTTCGACCGGTCGGTCGAAACCGGCAAGTACATCATCGTCTTCGATCCGCTGGATGGCTCTTCGAACATTGACGTGAATGTGAACGTGGGCACGATCTTCAGCGTGCTGCGGCGGCTGCCTTCGTCGAGTGGCAATCTTGACGCCTCGGTGCTGCAGCCGGGGCGCGAGCAGGTGGCCGCGGGATACGTGGTGTACGGGCCTTCGACGGTGCTGGTCTATACCACGGGCAATGGCGTGCACGGCTTTACGCTGGACCCAACCATCGGCGCATTTGTGCTGACCAGCGAAGACATGAGGATGCCGGAGCAGGGCAACTACTACAGCGTGAACGAGGCCAACGCGGCGACGTGGCCGGACAAATATCGCGAGTACGTGGGCAAGCTGCGCTCAGGCGCGCTGGGCCGGCAGTACAGTTCGCGCTACATCGGCAGCCTGGTGGCGGACTTCCATCGCACGCTGCTGAAGGGCGGCGTGTTTCTGTATCCGCCGACCAAGGACCAGCCCGGCGGCAAACTGCGGCTGATGTATGAGGCGAACCCGCTGGCCTTCATCGCAGAGCAGGCGGGCGGCATGGCCTCCAGCGGCGCGGAGCGGATTCTCGATATCAAGCCGGAGACCATCCACCAGCGCACGCCGTTTATGGTGGGCAGCAAGCGCGAGATGGAGACGCTGCTGCTGAATGGATCCGCGAAGTGAGGCAAAGGCTTGACACCGATTCGCACGGATGACACCGATTTTCAGGGATTCTCAACAAGTAGCCAGGCGGTGCACAGTTTGTCGCAAACCTTTGAGGCAGTAATCACGGATATCCGGCTTGAATCGCGTGAGGGCGATCGCGCGCGCTGGCAGATGACGCTGGACCGGACGGAATTTCGCGCAGGGGACACAGGCGTGCTCGCGGCCGTCTCGCGTACCGGCACGAGGATTGAGGTGCCTGTGATCGCGGTCCTGGAAGAGGGCGGCGACGTGTGGCATGTGGTGGAGAAGCCGCTGGCTGCGGGTACGGACGTCGTGGGACGCGTCGCTCGTTAAAAATGCGCGCTAGATGCCTTCGCCCATGCTGACGGAGTCGGAGCGGGAGGCCTGCTCGCTGCGGTACTGGTCGCTCTCCTGCTGGCCGATGGTGAGTGGAGATGCGGGCTCGGCGCGTGACTGCTGGGACTCGCCGTCGAGTTTGTCATCCAGTTTGTCGACGCGCGCGGTGAGGCGTTTGACCTCGTCGGCGAGCGCGATGATGACGTCGGAGAGTGGATCGGAGACCTCGTGCGGGTCCGTGATAAGGACGCGTTTGCCGTTCTGGTAGACGATGTGCGCGGGGACGCCGACGACGGTGGAGTCCGGCGGGACGTCGCGCACGACGACGGAGCCGGCGCCGACGCGGGAGTTCTCGCCGATGACGATGTTGCCGAGGATGTTGGCGTTGTTGCCGACGAAGACGCCATCGCGCAGCGTGGGATGGCGCTTGCCTGTCTCCTTGCCGGTGCCGCCGAGCGTGACGCCCTGGTAGAGGGTGACGTCGTTGCCGAGGATGGCGGTCTCGCCGATGACGACGCCCATGCCGTGGTCGATGAAGAGGCGGCGGCCGAGGCGCGCGCCGGGATGGATCTCAATACCGGTGAAGAAGCGTGTGATCTGCGAGAGAATGCGAGCCGGCAGCTTCCATCCTGCGCACCAGAGCGCGTGCTGGATGTGATGCGCCCAGACGGCATGCAGGCCGGGATAGCAGAGGAGGACGGCGGCGGGTGAGGAGGCAGCTGGATCGCGCTCCATGGTGGAGCGGATGTCCTCGCGCATGCGGTCGAGCAGGCTCATGCGTGCGGGTTCGCTCATGCGATCGGCGAAGTGGGCGTGTTGAGCGCCTGCTGGCGCAGCTCTTCGAAGAGCAGCGTGGAGAGATAGCGCTCACCAAAGCTGGGCAGGATGACGACGATGAGTTTGCCGGCGTGGCGGGGCTCGCGCGCGATTTGCAGGGCTGCATGCACGGCGGCGCCGGAGGAGATGCCGACGAAGAGACCTTCTTCGCGCGGCAGGCGGCGGGCCATGGTGATGGCGTCGTCGTTCGAGACCTGAACGATCTCGTCGATGAGGTCGGTGCGGAGGATCTTGGGGATGAAGCCGGCGCCGATGCCCTGGATTTTATGCGGGCCGGGCGCGCCGCCGGAGAGCACGGGCGAGTCGGTCGGCTCGACGGCGACGGTCCAGAAGCCGGGCTTGCGCGCCTTGATGTATTCGCTGACGCCGGTGAGCGTGCCGCCGGTGCCGACGCCGGAGATGAGGATGTCGGCCTGGCCGTCGGTGTCGTTCCAGATCTCGGGGCCGGTGGTGGCGAAGTGGACGGCCGGGTTGGCGGGGTTGTTGAACTGCTGCAGCATGTAGCCGTCGGGAGTGTTGCGCAGAATCTCCTCGGCCTTGGCGATGGCGCCCTTCATGCCGTTGGGGCCGGGGGTGAGGACGATCTCCGCGCCGAAGGCGAGCAGGAGGACGCGGCGCTCGACGCTCATAGTTTCCGGCATGGTGAGGATGGTGCGGTAGCCTTTGACGGCGGCGACGAAGGCGAGGCCGATGCCGGTGTTGCCGCTGGTGGGTTCAATGAGGATGGTCTTGCCGGGGGTGATCTTGCCGTCGCGCTCGGCGGCCTCGATCATGGCGAGACCGATGCGGTCTTTCACACTGGCGAGCGGGTTGGAGCTCTCGAGCTTGGCGACGACGCGCGCGTTCAAGCCGGCGGTGACGCGGTTGAGCTGGACGAGCGGCGTGTTGCCGATGAGGTCAGTGACGTGGGCTGCGACCTTCATGAAGTCTCCCGGGAGATCAGGAGAAAAGGATAGCGGATTGGCCGAAGAAATGACGCAGAGGGTAAAAGATTGCTGACGAAACAAGCAGAATCATCCCCTACAATGGCCGGCATGACGACTTGGCGAATGGCAATGCGAAAAGGCTATAGAGGCGAGGACATGTTTTTCAGCCAATGTTTCAAGAAGCAATTGGCCGCGATTACCTACTTTCCGCTTCGCCGGACGGATCTCAGTAAATACGGGCCACAACACAAGCCCCCTGGCTGGGATGGGCTGGCGCCGTCACAGAAGGGAAGCATAAGCCTTGGCTGGAAACAGTCGCGAGGATTTAGCATCTATCCCAAATCACCACTTGGCTAGTTTCATCAGGTAAGGCTCGCGGCCGTCTCGCGTACCGGCACGAGGATTGAGGTGCCTGTGATCGCGGTTCTTGAAGAGGGCGGCGACGTGTGGCATGTGGTGGAGAAGCCGCTGGCGGCAGGCACGGATGTGGCGGGTACAGTTGCATCCCGCCATGGCGCCTAACGCACCGGCGGGCGAACTGCGGATAACCAGCCGTTGCGCCGCTGCCTGTCGTGCGACGCAGAGAAAAGGACTAATCGCGAGAGAGCGCGAAGGCGAAGCGCTGCAGCAGGCGGTGCTGCTTGTGGCGTCCGGCGGCGCGGTGGGCGTCCTGTTCGGAGTCGAACGAGCCGCGGTCCTCGCCGGCCCAGCGGAAGCGCCAGCAGTCTCCCTCCTGGTAGATCTCCGGCTGTTCCATGCGGGCCTGCTCGATCTCGGCATGGGTTGCGGTTGCAAGAGGAGGAGCGAGTACGTCGAGAGGCATTGCCTTTCCTTTCAGGGGCCCAGTAGCCTGTGCTGCTTTTCGTTCACCATTCTTTCATCTGTTGGGGGATTGGGGAACAGCCTTCATTTCCACAGGGAGGCGCAGTAGTAACCGCTGTGCGGGTTACGGTGGAGGCATCGTAATCAAGGCGGGACGAGCATTGGAACGGTTGCCCGTTGGCCCAGCGGGGATGGCGATCGCGAGGCGGCCTGTGGAAAATGTAACTGGCCAAGGTACATTCTCTCCGCGTTAGGATGGGCATATGAGCGAACATGAAGATCCGCAGCAGATTGGCCGCCTGGCGGAGGACTATGCCAGGCTGAAGGACGAGGTCTACCGGGTGGAGGAGCGCGTCGCGCGCGCGCATCGGGCGTATCTGGTGGCGGCGCTCTCGTTCGAGCAGATCATCGTGCAGGACGACCGGCTGACGGTGGCGAACTCCGAGGAGCTGGGCGGCGCGGCGTCCTCCAACCTGGAAAACCTGATGAGCGCGCAGGAGTTAATCGGACTGTTCCATGAGCGCGACCACCTGCGGCGTGAGCTGGATGGGGTGCGCTCGCGGCTGCGCGGCTGGCTGACGCACGTCTAGGCCGGCAGGGGGGAGCAGGAACGAAGCTGCGCCAGTGGGCGTACCTCTGCCTGTAGAATTGCAGGAATTGAGTGCTGCGGGCGATCTACGGCCCGCGGCATTCTTTCTTTGGAGATGCCGTCATGGCGGTCAAGCAGCAGCAGGAGACCAGCCCGGAACTCAATCACGCGGTTTCGCGCGCCGTGCCGCTGGAGCTTTACGGCAGGACGCTGGAGGCGAACCGCCGCATTCCACTGAACCTCGAATGGGTGGAGCAGGTGCGCGTGAACACCAGCGCGGTGGAGCGCCGCGCCGCAACCCTCGGAACGCGACGCACGGTGAAGAAGCAGTGGCAGGCGGCGTGGTTGCTGAAGGCCATCGCCTGCATGGACCTGACGACGCTGAGCGGCGACGACAGCGTGGAACGCGTGAAGAGGCTATGCGCCAAGGCGCGGCATCCGCTACAGGACTCTCTGGTGAAGGCGCTGGGGATTGAAGAGCTGAACCTTACCGTCGGCGCGGTGTGCGTCTATCACGCGTTTGTGGAGACGGCCGTGAAGGCGCTCGAAGGCACGAACATTCCGGTGGCGGCGGTTTCGACGGGATTTCCCGCGGGGCTTTCGCCGCTGGCGGAGCGCGTCGAGGAGATTCGCCGCAGTGTAGAGGCGGGCGCACACGAGATCGACATTGTGATCACGCGCGCGCATGTGTTCAACGGCGAATGGAATGCGCTCTACGACGAGGTCGCAGCCTTTAAGGACGCCTGCGGCCCTGCGGACATGAAGGCCATCCTCGGCACCGGCGACCTGCTGACGCTGCGCAACGTGGCGCGCGCGAGTCTTGTGGCGATGATGGCGGGCGCGGACTTCATCAAAACGTCGACCGGCAAAGAGGCAGTGAATGCGACCGTGCCTGTCTCTCTGGTGATGCTGCGCGCGCTGCGCGACTACGCCGAGCAGACCGGCTTCGCCGTCGGCTTCAAGCCGGCAGGCGGCATCAAGACCGCGAAGCAGGCGCTGGAATGGCTGTTCCTGATGAAGGACGAACTTGGAAGGCCGTGGCTGGAGCCGGAACTCTTCCGTTTCGGCGCGAGCTCCATGCTGGCAGACATCGAGCGGCAACTGGAGCACTACGCCACGGGCCGCTACTCGGCCGCGTACCGTCACCCGATCGCGTAAGGAGAACTTTTTTATGAGCAACACCATCGTTGAAGAGTTCCACCGCATGGAGTACGGTCCGGCGCCAGAGGACCCGAAGGAGACCACGGCGTGGCTCGACGCGCACCAGCGCAAGTTTGGCCACTATATTGGCGGCGAATGGCGAAAGCCCACGGGCGGCGAGTACTTCGCGACGACGAATCCGGCCACCGGCGAAAAGATCGCCGACGTTGCCCACGCCGATGCTGCCGATGTCGACGCTGCTATTGCCGCCGCGCGCAAGGCGCTGCCCGCATGGCAGGCGCTGAGCGGACATCAGCGGGCAAGGCATCTCTATGTGCTGGCCCGGCAGGTGCAGAAGCACTCGCGGCGG
>DATCBR010000014.1:0-4908 GCA_036511765.1 Acidobacteriaceae bacterium
GCAGGTCCTCTTCGGAGACAACGCCTACACCATCCAGGACGTGGACGACGTCAATCGGCGTCACCGGGTTCTCATCCTCGCCTGCGTCGGCGTCGACACCGTGAGTTCCTAAATGCCCGACGAAGTCAAGCTGACCATCGACACGCGCGAATGGGAGGACCTGCTGAAGGCTCTCCCGATGCGCGTGGCTAAGCGGGCTGTCCGCAACGCGCTCCAGGCCGGCGGCGACGTCCTCCTCGACGCAATGGTCGCGGAATGCCCCGAGCGTACGGATGAACCGACTCCGGACAGCGATGCGCTGCAGCCGGGAGTGCTCAAAGAAAGCCTCTGCGACCAGGTTGTCATCGGGACCAGGTACAACCCCTCGGTCAAAGTCGGCCCCGGCATCGGCACCGGCCACGTGGCCTATTGGGTTGAGAACGGCTTCGACCACATCGAGGGCGGCAAGCGCGGTGAAAAGGGTTCGCACGTTACAAAGCACGTCGACGCAAACCCCTTCATGGCGCGCAGCTTCGATTCTTCGATTGAACGGGCCGTCGACGTGATGCTTGGGAACCTGGCATCTTCGCTCGGCCAGGACCTGGCCGACGATTCACCTTCCGGCTCGGAGTACGGCGGAGAGGACTACTAAGTGACACTGATCGAAGGCATCGTCGCGCTGCTCCTCGCCGAGACGCCCGTCACGGCCATCGTCGCCGGCGGCAACAGCATCCAGCCGATCCCCGCGCCTGTCGATATTTCGCTCTTCCCGGCCATCGTGTACCAGGTGGTCAGCGATCACGACGAGATGACGCTCACCGGATCGAGCGGCGTGGCCCACGCGCGCATTCTATTTAGCTGCCATGCGGCGTTCGGGCCGGGAAGCTACCTCATCGCCCACAAGCTCGGGCTCGCGGTCAAGGCCGCGCTCAACGGCTACCAGGGGTTTCTCCCCGGCGGTCCGCAAGTCTTCTTCGCCGACGTCGTCAATGTCACCGATCTCTACCAGTCCGACGCCTTGCTCTCAACCACAAACGTTTCAGTCATGCTGGACTACCAGAGCTGAGCCCTAACCCGCACCACACGAGGTAATTCAAATGTCCGCAACCACGAAGAGCGGTACCGGCGCCGGCAGCATCCTGGTCATTTCCGCAGTCGCCGCAACTCTCGCAGCACCCGCAGCCGCGCCCGCGCAGCCACCCACCGCACTCACCGTCGCGCCGGCATCCACGCCCACCGGCATCGCCGTGCTGCAGCTCAAGGAGTTCACCGTTCCTGAGCAGAGCTGGTCCTTCGACGACATCACGAACACCTCTTCGCCCGCTGTTGGCGTCGGCGTGCTCAAGGAGTCATTGGCCACTCTGGTCGATCCGGGCGAGTTCACCGCCACGGGCATCTTCCTGCCTTCAGATCCGGGCATCGTTGCGCTGCAGACGGCATTCGCCACCGGCATCGCGAACGCATTCCAGATCCAGCTCAAGCCGATCGCCGGCCAGTCCACCACCGGCAACGTCTACGCGTTCAACGCCTACGTTTCTAAGAATCCGGTGCCGAGCAACATCGATGCCGGCAAGGCAGTCACCGTGAAGATCAGCCTCAAGCTGGATTCGGTGATGACGGTACTGACCGGCAGCTAAGCTGAAACACGCATGGGCAGCGCGGTTGAGTAACATCCGCTGCCCATCCGCCCACCGTACTAACTCCCCAAAAGGACAATATGATCCGCCAGAATCCCATTAAGCCGAGCACTTCTTGGAAGGCCGGCGATGTGACCTATGAGCTACTCTTCGACTTCGACGCCGTGGCACACGCGGAAGAACTTACCAACAGTCCACTCCTGACCGGCCTCGATTCGAAGTCGATCAACACGCCGAAGATATCGACCATCCAGAACATGCTGTTCGCCTGCCTGATTCCGCTGCAGCCGAAGATCACGCTGGCTGAAGCGAAGGCACTGGTCACGCGCAAGACCTATCGCGATGTCTGGTCGATCGTGCTCAACGCCTGGGTTGCCGGCCTGGCCGAGCCCGAGCCTGACGAGGACGCGCCAGACGCGGACCCTCAGCCGGGCCAGAGTGCACCAATGCCCGTCGCTGGCTAAATCTCTGGTCCACTGCCCGCTACACACTTCGCCTGAGTGACGAAGACTTCTGGCACATGACTGGCCGCCAGCTCAGCGCGTTGCTCAAGCGCCACAGGCAGGCCGAGGAGCGCACGAGCTGGCAGGTCGGGCTCCTCTGCTCAACCCTGGCCAACTTCTCGATGCGCGCGCCTAAAGTCCCGCTGTCGGCTGAAGATTTCATGCCAGGCCGCAAGGTCATCGAGCCTACCGACGACGAGATCGCCGAAGACTTCGCCAACAAGTTCTCGCTGATCGCCGTTCTCCCCGGCGTTGTTCTTCCCTAACTAAAGCCATTCCGGAGTAATCCCCCATGCAAAAATTCTTCCGTGCTGCGGTCCTGTCGATCCTCGCCTGCCTCACCATCCCTGCGTTCGCTACCACGCCGCTGGGCTACGTCAACTTCTACGACGCGTACCTGCAGGACTCGACGGGCACACTGGTCGTCAACGCCACGCTGTGCGTGGCTCCAGTGAACAACGGCGGATCTCCGTTGTCGTACCGCGTGAATGGACGCGGTCAGGCCATTGACCGCCCGGTCTGCACCCTGGTCACGCTCGGCGTCTTCAGTCTCCAACTTGCCGATACCTGGCTCACCAGCCCCCAAAACGTCTGCTTCTCGGCGACGGCTACAGATAATGTGAGCGGTAAGAGTCTGCTCGGTCCCGGGTACAACTGCCTGCAGCCCAGCGGCCAGTCTGCCAGCCCGTCAGTCACCGGTTCGCAAGCCTGGTGCTCGGCCGCTGGCACACTCGGCGGCCAGTGCAACTTCGACAGCTACCCGCCCAACTTGGCCGCACTCGTCGTCACCCAGACCGGCCCTACCGGCCCTACCGGGGCCACGGGGCCGGCTGGCAGCCCCGCAAACATCTCCCCAGGGACCGTCTACCAGGTCCCCGGCTACACAGCCACCAACACGGTGGGGCCGTCGAACATCACCACCGACTCAACCGGCAATAACATGGCGGTGCCTGGCAACGTCACAACCAAACAAGATAACTTCGTCTTCCATACGAAGTATTTCACTATAGGTAACGGCTCGACAGACGACACGGCGGCGATGGCGTCACTGCTCACCACGGCGGCAGGCCAGCAGATTGTGGTTGATTGGGACGGCGTGTCTGGGCATTGCGTGTTGATCTCTTCGACGCTCACCATTGCCACCAAAGGCCAGTTGCTGACAGGCACGAACCACTACAATCTAGCCACTCCGCATGGCGGCCTCTGCACAAATACGCCGAACATCAACATGCTTCAGATCGGCAATGGCACATCGGGCATTGCAAATAACGCCGGTATCAGAGATTTGGCTTTCACTTACACCGGCCCGGCAGCCTCGGGCGGCGCGGTAACAGTCTCACCTTATGGCGGCGTGGCGTCGGGGCCAACAATCACATCTGGAGGCAGTAACTACAGCGCATCGCCAGGAGTGGGCATCCTTGGCTGCCAGGGGCAGCACTTTATCTGGACGTTCTCTAGCGGCGCGCTCTCGACTGCGACCCCGGCAAGCGGAGACGTGGGAGCGGGAACTCTAGCGGCATCAAATTATACCGGCAGTTGTCTCCCGTACAGCCCGAATGCCTGGACGGCCAGCCTTGCGATGGCGGCAGGCTACAGTTATCTCGATACCAACAACAATGTCCAACTCGTGACAGTGGCCGGCACTGCCGCTGGGTCGGCTCCCACCTGGAGCACCACGCGCCCGATAATTCAGGGCGTGGTGGGCGTGGTGGGCGGCACCGCAACAGATGGCACAGCCACGGTGACAAATATGGGGCCACCTGCGGTGTGGGTGGCGAGCACGGCCACGCTGAAACAACACAGCATCATTGTGCCGGTTTCAGGGACTAACTATATCTTTACTGAGACGAATGGGGGTGGCGCGACGGGAAGCGGCTCGGCTCCCGCATTCTCCGCGACCTTGCATTCAACGGCGTCTGACAACGGCATGACTTGGACCAATGAGGGAGTCTTTGGGTCAACCTCCATGTTCGGCGGTTCGACGGGCGACCCAACCAACACCGCCAGCACTGGATACGCCATCAATGTGATTGGTTCTTCCGATTCCGATAACTTCGACAATATCTACGTCTATGGCATGGGTGGGGCTTTGCGGGCCACGGTTAATTTCTCTCAGGCGCTAAGTCACAATTTGATACTTGGGCGCGGGTCCGATGGCAACGGAATCGCCCTGAACGTACCCTCCGGCTCGCCAAACAACGATGACAAGTTCTATGGCTACAGCTTCCAGACCGTGGGGCAGTTCATTTATTTCAACGCAGGGGCCGGGGGAGTCGGTAGCGTATTCGCTGGCGGCGATAACCAGGGAGGTTGGGAGCAGACGGGCGAGATACCAAGCGGCGGAAACTCGGAGTTTGTAACTGGTTCTGTGGACTTCTCTGGGGGGGATTCTGAGTCCATCGGGGTGCCTTTGGTTACCTGCACAAACTGCAAAATGAGCGCACATAACCTTATCCAAGGCACCAATTACCCTGGGTTTTACCCGATGATTTTGAACTCAGGATACGTAAATGTAGACGCGGTTACGGTTTCCAGAAGTTCTCCGGATTTCGGAGTGCCACTGATCTATAACAGCATTAGTGCCGGGACCGCGAGCCGCACCGGCAATGCACCAGGCGCTGGCATAATCAGCGGCGCTACGGACTATGGCCTGAGCCAAGAGCTAAGCAGCCAAGGTTACACCTTTGCGATGCCTCGTGGAGGCTGGTTTGGGAGCGGTGGAACCCCGGCCCCAAACTGCTACAACGCTGGCGGAGACCCGATGTGGGAAGTGAATGGCACACAGTGGC
>DATCBR010000015.1:0-5229 GCA_036511765.1 Acidobacteriaceae bacterium
CGGCGGCGAGATCGCGCTCGAGGGCGACGATCTGACTCTCCGATTGGGCGCCGGGCCGGCCCAACGTTTCCGCGGCGAGCACGGAGAAGTCGCCGGTGTTGGCGCCGATGTCGAGGACCGAAGAGGGAGCGATCGACTGGAGGGCATGCCGAACCCAGTCGAGTTTGGCCTGGCTCTGCTGCGGGGTGTAGTGGGTCAGGGAGTTGGTATAGCCGCTCCAGTTGGAGGCGGAGCTTTCCTGTGCGGCACGGCGCGTGCGGCCGCGAAGGTCGTTGAGCGTGCGGCGAAGGACGCGAAAGGAGACTTCGGGGTCCTGGGAGTGGGGACGCCGATGTGTGGGCGCAGTCTGCGGGGATTTGCGGCGGTCGAGCAGAGTTGGCAGCGTGATGGGCCAGAGGGCGCTGCGCGAAAGGCGCTGGCGCAGGTTGAGCGCGGCATAGCAGGCAGCAGGTTCGTAGCCGTCGCGGTGGTAGAGGCTGAGCGAGAGCGGCCAGCAGAGTTGGCGACGCATGACCAGGGGCAGCAGAAAGGTGCGGACGTATTGGCCGTAGGCGAGCCAGAGGGTGGCGGCTGGATCGCGCGGTTCGAAGGAGAGGATGTCGACGAAGACGGGACGGGCGCCGGTGAAGAGGACGTTGAGGGGGGTGGCGTCTTTGAGGATGAGGCCGGAGACGAGGGCCTCTTCGCAGAGGTTGAGTGTGAGTTCGGCGGCGGCGAACCACTGCGATGGGGTCCACTCCCACGGGTAGGTGGGGAAGGAGATGCGGGGGTGGCGGAGGGTAAGGCCGGCAGGGGAGTCGTCGATTTCGGCGGCGATGAGGTCGCCACGTTGCTGGGCAGCGCGGCAGAAGGGGGAATCAAGAAAGGCAAGCGTGGCTGCGCGCGCGGTGGGATGGATGCTGCGCAGGGCCTGGCCGCCTTCGAGGCGAAGCGAACCGGCTGGATCGCGGAAGGTGCCTTGTGTCATGCGGCTTCGCGGGAGTCGTCAGGCCGGGGTACAGGCGCGATGGCGGGTGGTTCCTCTTTTTTGCGGGTGAAAAAGGCACGAATGCGGCGGCGGACCATATATGCCCAGGCGGCGACGACCGAGGCGGCCGCCTGCAGCGCGATGAGGCCAGTGCCGGGATCGACATAGCCCCAGGCGCGGCGCTCACTGGCGACGATGAGGCACAGGGCGATGACGACAGAAAGCGAGATGGAGCAAATACGCTTCATGCAAAGCCTTTCAACGACAGGAAAGACCGCTTTAGCTTCTGCTGGAAGCGGCGCGTGACAGCTCTGAGCGGGACTGCGCCCAACGGGATTCAAGGCAATTCACTGCAAGAACACTGGCTGTGGAAGATAGTTACTGCCGTCCCTCTATTTTTTCAGCGGCATTCGTGCCTTAAACGGTTACCTGGGCTTCAGACGACCGAAGGCGGTGGAAAGATGCAGAGTCGATAAGGTTGCGGGGCAGGGATTCAGACGGTACACGGGACCCAATGCCAACGGCGCAAGCGAATATCGTCCGCGCCGGAGAAGAGACAGCAACGGCACGGGGGCTGGGGCATCAGAGAGATTGATAGATAGAGGAGGTGCGTCATGGCAGAGGGGCCTCAAGGGAACGGGGCATCGGGCGCTGCGGGACGCGTGCGGCGGCGCGTCGTGCTGATCGGCGGAGGATTTGCGGGCATCAATGCAGCGCAGGAGCTGGCAAAGCTGTCGGTGGACGTGACGCTGGTGGACCGCAAGAATTACCACACCTTTCAGCCACTGCTGTACCAGGTGGCGCTGGCGGTGTTGTCGCCGGCGGACATTGCGCAGCCGATCCGATCGATCGTGAAGGACCACCCGAACATCCAGGTTCTGATGGATGAGGTGACGGGATTGGAGCTTAACGAGCGGAGGGTGCAGCTGAAGTCCGGCTCGGTGCTGGAGTACGACTTCATCATCCTGGCGACGGGATCGACGCACTCGTACTTTGGGCATGAGGACTGGGCGAAGCTGGCGCCGGGGCTGAAGGTGATTGAAGATGCGACGGAGATCCGGCGGCGCGTGCTGTTGGCGTTTGAGCTGGCCGAGCGGCACATGATGGAGCATGGGACGCATCCGCCGCTGGACTTTGTGATTGTGGGTGGCGGGCCGACGGGTGTGGAGCTGGCGGGCGCGATCTCGGACGTTGCGCGACTGTATATGCGCAACAACTTCCGCTACATCGACACGCGGCAGGCGAAGGTGACGATCCTTGAGGGCTCGCCGCACATTCTGGGGATGTATCCGGAAGACCTGCAGGAGAAGGCGAAGCAGCAACTGACGAAGCTGGGCGTGGAGGTGCGGACGGATGCAGTGGTGACGGACATCCAGCCCGGCTATGTGATGTTCCGCCCGAAGGACGGGGCCGAGCAGAGGATGGATGCGGTGGTGACACTGTGGGCGGCGGGCGTGCAGGCCTCGCCGCTGGGGAAGATGCTGGGCGTGCCGATGGACAAGAAGGGCTGCGTGCTGGTGGATGAGCATTTGAATCCGCCGGGGCATCCGGAAATTTTTGTGTGCGGCGACCTAGCGCACGTCGAGCAGGACGGCAGGCAGGTGCCGGGCGTGGCGCAGCCGGCGATCCAGATGGGCGTGTATGCGGCGAAACGGATCGGCTGCATGGTGGGGCATGAGGCGGGATCAGAAGGATGCGACGTGAAGGGCTTTCGCTACTTCGACAAAGGCGATATGGCGACGATCGGGCGCAAGGCCGCCGTGGCGAAAGTTGTGTGGCCGTTCAAGGCGCACCTGTCAGGCTTCTTGGCGTGGATGATGTGGCTGCTGGTGCACGTCTACTTTTTGATCGGCTTTCGCAATCGGCTGGGGGTGTTCCGGCAATGGGCGTGGACGTACCTGACGCTACAGGACGGCGCGCGACTGATTACGGGTTCGCAGGAGCTTCCGGGGTGGAAGGAAGAGTGAGGCGCGGAGTAAATACAGAGGTTCTGGAGCTTCGCTCCAGAATGACGAGCGAGAGATAAATGCGGGGGTCCCTCCACTCCATCATTGCTGCGCAATGACTCCGGTCGGGATGACGGCATTTTCGGTTGCGGTTGAGGGACTACTGCTCGCTCTTCTGCGGGTCGGGGCGAGGGATCTCTGGGCCTTCCTCGTCCATGGCCTCGACGACGGTGTCGTCTGTTGTGGGACGGCCGTCGCGGCGGCTCTCTTCACCGAGCGAGTTGGGCGTGCCGGCGAGGGCGTTGGGGTCGATTGTATTGTCGTGGGTCGGCGTCTGGGGCTGGGGTGCGGGCATGAAGGCCTCCTGTACTCAAAAGAGATAGGATGCGCGTGGCTGTGCGGGCGGCGGGCTTAGAATTGCGTGCATGGAAGCGACGGAGATGCAGGAGTTTGCGAAGCAGGTGAAGGAGGGCGGCGAGGAGTCGCTCACGAATATTTCATTGGCCATCTCGATTCTGGCGGTGCTGGTGGCGATGGTGACGGTGCTGGGGCATCGCACGCACACGGAGGCGGTGCTGATGCAGGCGCGCGCCACGGATGAATGGAACCTGTATGAGGCGAAGAAGATCCGGCAGGACAGCCTGGAGGTGGTGATCGACCAGATGGGGCTGGCGCCGACGACCGATGCGAAGGCCAGCGCCGCCAAGATGGCCGAGTACAAGGCGCACATTGTGAAGTGGGGCGAGGACCTGAAGGAAGAGACGAAGCAGGCCAATGAATATCAGGACGAGGTGAAGAAGGCCGAGGCCAAGGCGGTGCGGTTCGACATCGCCGAGGCGCTGCTGCAGATCGCGGTAGTGCTGTCGTCGATCACGCTGTTCACGCGGAGGAAGAGCTTCTTCTGCGGCGGGCTGGCGCTGGGTGCGGCGGGGATTGTGGTCGCGGCGTCGGCGTGGCTGGTGCGGTGATGAAGCCAAAGTCTCAGAATCGAGACGGGGGGCACCCGAGCGGAGTAAGCTGATCCCGGTTAATCCAGGAGACTAGCAATGTCGATAGCCTTCGATCGCCGCGAGTTTGTGAAGACGCTGTCCAGCCTGCTGCCTGCCCTCGGTTTCAAGGCTGGCGCGCAGGAGCCTGCGCAGCAGGACACCGCGCCGCGCACCATGGCGCACGCCGTCTGGGCTGGTGAACGCAAGACGGTCACGCGGCCGAATGTGGTCGGCATCCAGACCAAGCCCTTCTGCTGGAATGACGAGGGCATCGATACGGTGCTGGACAACCTGCAGAACAAAGGTGCAGTCAACACTGTTTACTCGTACACCTACGACACGGACCCGAACCGGATCCATCGCGGCGACCGCCTGCCAGACCACGGAAAGTATGGGCCGGATGGCCTGCGCACGGGCGGCGCGTACTTCGACTACGACGCGAAGTACTTCCTGGATACGAGCATCAAGGAGTTCCGCTCCTGGGACGACGGCAAGTTCAACGTGATTACCGACGTGGCGCCGAAGCTGAAAGCACGCGGCATGGATTATTTCGCGCACGACTTCAACAATCCATTCCCGGTGATGATGCACACGATCCCTGGCTTTACCGAGGTGGCCCAGATCGATATGGACGGGTTGCGCACCCCGATGCCGTGCTACAACCACCCGGACTACCGGGCATTTCTGCAGGGGAAGATCGAGGTCTACTTAAAGCAATACGGCGAGCTGGTGGACGGCATCTTGTGGAACACGGAGAGCATGGGGCCGTTCGACAACATGATCGGCGGCGACTGGGCGATGATCGGCGTGACCTGCTTCTGCCGCTACTGCACGCAGAAGGGGCGCGAGCGCGGCATTGCGGCGGACCGCGCGAAGGAGGGCTATCGCCGGCTGCAGGTCCTCTTCCGACCCGGGCCGAAGCGCGGGCAGAGGCCGCCGGACGGCTATTTTACGACCTTCTGGCGCACGCTGCTGGAGTATCCGGAGATTCTGTCGTGGCAGAACCTTTGGATGGACAGTTATATGGAGGTGCGCGCGGAGCTCTATGGAGCCGCGAAGGCCATTGCGCCGGCGAAGCCCTTCGGCTTTCACGTCCAGCAGAACCACACCTTCAGCCCCTTCTACAGCGCGGCGGAGGACTTTACGCGGCTGGCGCAGTTCTCGGACTTCCTGAAGCTGGCGACGTACAACAACGCCGGCGGTCCGCGCATGGCGAGGCTGGTGGAGCGGCTGGCCGATACCGTCTTCCGCGACACGGATTCCGCGAAGCTGCTGCCGGTGTACTACGACATGATGGGATATCACGAGGCCGCGCTGCCGGAGATTA
>DATCBR010000016.1:0-5565 GCA_036511765.1 Acidobacteriaceae bacterium
GGTGGTTGGCGAGAGCGCGGTAGAGCAGGCCGAGGTCCATGGTGCGCAGGGCGCTAAAGTGCAGGCCGTAGGCGGTATCGAGGCCGGGCAGGCCGTCGGGGCGGGACTCAAACTCATAGCCGACGCCGAGGCGCTGCGTGGTGAGGTGGCTCAAGTCGGAGATGGTATGGAGGTTGAGGCGCCGGGCGTCGTCGCCGCGGACGACCATGGCGAAGGTGTCATTGAAGCCGAGAGGTGGCTCGACGCGGACGTGGTACTTCGAGTCATAGAGCGCGCGGACGGTGGCGAGGACTTGTGCGGGGTCGCGCTGAACAGGTAGGGGCTGCTTGAGGATGGCGGTGAGGGCGGTGCCGGTGTACTCGACGTAGGCGTCGATGCGGCCGCTCACGAGCGCCTGCTGGCAGATGTAGCTGCCGGCGAGGTAGAAGCTGCGGGCGACGCGCTGGGGGTGGCCCTCCTGGCTGGAGACGGCTTCGATCTGCTGGGCAAGGAGCTCGCCGAGGACGACCTGCTCGGTGAAGTTCTTGGCACCGATGACGATGCGCGAGCCGCGCGGCGGCGCGCAGGCGGTGAGCGCGAACAGGAGGAGCGTGGCTGCGGCTGTGGCTGTGGCTACTGCTGTGATAGCCCGGCGCATGGTACCCCCCTCCCCCCTATCGAGTTTCGCAAGATCAACGAAGCAAAGGACTTAAAAATTTGATCCATGAAAACAAACGGCTTATTTCTAAAATCATGATTACATTGGATTTATACCCCTGGTGATGCTGGACCGGGAGCGAAGCGACACAATCCTGAGGCTGTTGGATTCTGTTCTGGCTCTTCTTTAATTGTACGGCGGTCTGTCAAGCTCCCACAGAAACATAGGAGAGATTAGAAGTCGAGATGGTTGCGGAAGAAGGGAAGAACTTCGTTGTAGACGCGGTTGTCGGAACCATCCCAGTAGGGATCGCCGCCCCATGTACCGTTAAATTCCTCAGCTTCATGGACGATGCCAAACTCGTTGAGCTTAGAGGTGAGCGCCTGGTTGGCATAGACGTGGTCCCAGATGCCGTCACTGCGGGGCCAGTCGATTTTGAGAGCGCGGAGGGACTTGAGATTGTCGGCGTATTTAGGGATGAGCGATTCGATAAAGAGGTTGTCGCGCAGACGGGCCATCTGTGCGGAGTCGATGACGAGCTTGCCGTTGATGAGATGCGCGGGCGCATCGAAATAGAGCGGCGCATTGGCGGGGTTGGGCAGGTGCGCCTGAAACATGCTGGCGAAGATGGGAGTAAAGCCGTCGCTGTTCAGGTCGCTGAGCGATTTGGCGTTGGCGATGGTAGACCAGTTGGGGCGTGAGACGAGCATTTGCACGCCGGAACCGGTGCCGACGGGATGCATGGCGTAGACGACGCTGAATATGGTGGGATACGCCATGCCGATGCGAAGTGCGCCGTAGCCGCCGATATAGTCGCCGAGGAGGCCGCGCGAGTTGCGCGTAGCGAGAGTGCGGAAGTTGGCGTCGATGTAAGGGACGACGTCGCGGATGTAAAAATCCTGCCAATTGCCGGTGACGGGCGAGTTCACGTACCAGGTGCTGCCCAGGGGCGTCCGCATGTCTACGGAGACGAGAATGAATTTGCCGATCTGATTGGCGGCGATGGCGCGGTCAAAGATCTCGGCGGCGTGGTGCTGATCGAAGAGGACGCGATGACCGCCGAATGGGTTCGGCAAAAAGTAGATCACTGGGTAACGCTGCGCGGAGGCGTTGTATCCGGGCGGCAGATAGATGGTGAGCTTGCGCGTGGGATCGACGCCGATGAGATTGTGTGTGAGATTGTCGGAGTGAATTTCACGGTCGACGAGAGTGCCGGAGTCTGCGGCGAAGGACGAAGTGGAGACGAGAAAGAGGAAAGCGAAGGCGAGGGCAAATAAACGAGGGGCGCGAATCATAGCGGGTAGGCGTCCTTGGTACGGCGGGTCTAGGGAAGTGTAAGCCATACGAGATACCAGCATACAAAGGGCTTAGGTTTGGCCACTGATGTCATTGGATTTATACACTGGTAATGCGGAGCTGGAGCGAGGGCGACACAATCCTGAGGCTGGTGGATTCTGTGCTGACTCTTCTTTAATTGTACGCGGGGTGTCAAGCTCTTTGCCGACGCTCGCCTAGAGAAGTCTGATAAACATGGGGCCGCGATTGCGCTTCAAGTCCTGCTGAGGAGGTAATGTGCTTTACGCAGACGCCATCAGAAAGCGACTGTGAACTGATTTAGCGTTCCGTTGTACACGAGAACGCACCGGCTCAGAACATCCCTTCCGACTAGGGCGTGGATGCCTTGGCGCAGGTATAGCTCCGCCGAGCAAACACGCAGATTCGCGACCGTCAAAGGCGGGTCACTTGGATCAGACCCGCCGATCATAAAGTCAACGTCATAGGTGCTGGCAACGTGGACTCCATCGCCTGTGCTCGGAGTTACCATCTCAAGGGTCCCGGTCGGGGTCAGCCCCATCGCCTCTAGAACCGCCGGTTCTATCGAGGTGATGCTTGCGCCGGTGTCAACCAGTGCGCGAATGACTCTATGACCAGGGACTTCTTGACCTTCAGCGATGAGGGCCTCACGCCGTCCCGAGCTGACGAGCACGCCCGCGTTGACGACCGGCCCAGCTGCATCGACGTTGAGCGTGAAATGCGGCAATGGTTATGACACCCTTTGCACAGGTCCTATTGGGCGCGTGAAGTAGAAGATTGGTTCAACTGCCTGAATCTGCTTCACCAGAAATGGCTTGAGGCCATACCTCTTGTATCCTACCTGCAAAGCATCCTCGTAGGTGGAGAAGAAAATGTCGCAAACCTCGTCCCCGTGGATCAGCACGAATTTCCCATCGTGCTGCTTCAACTCCGGCAGCTTGGTTTGATATGTGGCGAGTTCCTGTTCGAGTGCCATAGTGGTGCCTGTCTCCAGTATAGAGGCGTCACGGAAGACCGTGCCGTCGCACCTAAGATGCACCCTTGATACCACAGAAGGCCCCGAGATTGGAAGAAAACTCTAATCTTTCGGCCACTCCCCAGTAGGGCTAAGGGGCGATCAGCTCGGCGAGCTTGGCCGCGACATCTGCCATCGGATTTTCTGTAGTACTCAGGCCGGTTCGCGAGGCGAGCATGGGGCTGACTTCGCGGAGAGCTTCGTACGTCGTGCCGTGCACAATGGGGACGAGCTGGTTACTCGCTAGGAGGACCGACAGCTCTTTGTCGGCGATACTCTCTCCTTGGAGACGGCGTAGCAGCGCAGGCGTCACCAGCACGATTCCCGCTTTAGACTTCGCCAATCCTTTGTCGATTTCGCGAAGTAACGGTGTACCGAGGGCGACGTCCTTCTCGCTGAACCAAACCTTGACGCCGCGCGACACGAGCAGATCGTGCAGTTCCTTAGCAGCTCCTGCCCGGTCGTCCCACGCATGACAGAGGAAGATATCCCAGCGTTCAGGCACGACCACTAGTTTTTCGACGGCTGCGCGGACCGGCGTGAGTGCGCTTACCTCAGCAGGCGTGTACGCAACGGACGAACCGGCTGGCGACCATCTCGGTCTCCCACTGCTGCCCGATCCGCCGCCGCCGCTCCGGCTGGAACTACTGCTCCCTGACGAGGAGTAGGACGGGTAGGACGTATACGAGTATGAGGACGATCCGTAGATGCTATAGCCGCGTGAGCGCCCTCCGCACGCAGGACATGCTGCTCGACCGCTCTCTGTGTGATGACCACGTCTCGGTGCTGTGCATCTCGCCATGCGGTAGATGATATCGGGTGCCCCACCTTGCGACACGGGATAATCTCAAACAAATTCAATCCCTCTCTGGTCAGCGTCGGATGGTGAGTTTGTGTTCGAGGAAGCGGAGGAGGGCGTCGGCGGGGGGCAATCACGCCCGCGGCTGAAGCCGTAGCCGTATGGATGGCGTTTCCCGCGGGCTGAAGCCCGCTGCTCCTCCGCCCACCCAAGCAGAGCTTGGGCGGGGCACCCGGCGGTAGGTCAGTTCAGAATCGAATTGCCCTCAGCGGCTAAAGCCGCGTTGATGCTGGGGCGGCTTATGGCGTGGCTGAAGCCACGCCCCTTCAAAGCAAACTTCAAAGAGCAACCCACCCTTTCAGGATGAGGCTGTGAAAGGATGGGCCACCCGGCTCTGAAGCGTGCCCTTAAGGAAGACGGAAAAAGCAGATTCCTTCGCGTTCGATCCGCGCGATGCGGGACCGAACGCTGCGGAATGACAAGGGGCAGTGCGGTATCGGCACGCGTGAACGCGTGCCCTTCCGATGTTGGCCTGATGGAACGTTAGCGGGGCAGGGACGAAAGGCAGATGCGTGGGGCCCTCGACTTGTCCCACTTGAGCGGGACTCGCTCGGGATGACAGAGTTGGGGGAATGTTCGAGGTCCGGGCTGAAGCCCGGACCTATCTAAGGGGCAAAAGTCAAACGCAGATTCCCTTCGGGAATGACAACAAAAAAAGCAAATGCGGGGGTCCTTCGACTGCGGCGCGTGCTTGCGCGGCTCCGCTCAGGATGACAGGGTGGGGGACGGCGCAAATGTCCGGGCTGAAGCCCGGACCTATCTCAGAGGCACAAGGCAAGCGCAGATTCCCTTCGGGAATGACAACAAAAAAAGCAAATGCGGGGGTCCCTCGACTGCGCGGTGCGCTTACGCTCACCGCTTCGCTCGGGATGACGGAGTTGTGGGGTGGGTTATCGGCGGATGGTGAGCTTGTGTTCGAGGAGGCCGAGGAGGGCGTCGGCGGTGAGGGCGAGGAGGGCGGCGGGGATGGCTCCGGCGAGGACGAGGGCGTTGTCGACGCTGGCGACGCCGCGGAAGATGAGTTCGCCGAGGCCTCCGGCTCCGATGGCGGCGGCGATGGTGGCGACGCCGACGCAGGTGACGGTGGCGGTGCGGAGGCCGGCGAGGATGACGCTGGCGGCGAGGGGCAGCTCGACCTTGGTGAGGCGCTGCCAGTCGGTCATGCCGAGGGCGCGGGCGACGTCCTGGAGCGCGGGGTCGACGGAGCGGATGCCGGCATAGGTGTTGCGCAGGATGGGCAGGAGCGCGTAGCCGGTGAGGGCGAGGATGGCGAGGCGGGCAGCGTTCTCGCCCAGCCAGGGCACGGGGAGCAGCAGACCGAAGAGCGCGAGCGAAGGGATCGTCTGGACGATGTTGGCGACGGCGATGACGGGTTTTGCCAGACGCTCGTGGCGCGTTAAAAACACACCCAGGGGCAGGCCGATGGCGGCGGCGAGCAGCATGGCGCTGAGGGTGAGCCAGAGATGCTCCAAGGTGAGGCGGGCGATCTCATAGCCGTGTGTGGAGAGGAAGGTGGTCATAGCGAAGGTTCAAGGTTCAAGGTTCGAGGTTCAAGGTTCGTGGTGGGGTGCGAGGTAGCAAGGGTGGCATGCGACCTGTATTCATCCCACTCATGCGCGTGCTGACGCCCGCTGCATGAATGGGGCACCCCGCTTATGGATCTGCGGATTCCGAATTGCGATGGACGGCGCGGACGTAGGCCTGGACGTGCGGGTTTTGGGAGTGGAGGACGTCGGCGGC
>DATCBR010000017.1:0-3875 GCA_036511765.1 Acidobacteriaceae bacterium
AGATCACCACACTGCGGGCGGAGGAGCCGTTGCCGGCAGGCGAATTCGACTCGGCGCACTACCGCAGCGTACATCGGCATTTGTTCCAGGATGTTTACGAGTGGGCTGGCCAGTACCGCACCGTGAGAATGGCGAAGGGCAGCAACACTTTCTGCTATCCGGAGAACATTCCGGCACAGATGGATTTGCTCTTCCGCTCGATCCGCGAAGGAGAAGCCTTCGCAGACCTAAGCCGCGACCCTTTCCTCAACGAGATAGCCCGCTTTCTTGCCGAATTGAACGCGATTCATCCGTTTCGCGAGGGCAACGGACGAACGCAGTTGTCGTTCGCGGGATTACTGGGGGCTACTTTTGGCCATCCCTTTGACTTCGAACGGCTCGATCGGGAAAGATTCCTGCAGGCGATGATCGCCAGCTATTCCGGGGAACTTCAACCGCTACTCGGCGAACTTAGGCCTTTGCTGATCCCTTAGCCTGACACTCGTCATCTGCGTTGGAGGCCGAGCAGCGGGGCGAGGTAGCGGCCGGTGTGGGAGGCGGGGTTGGCGGCGATCTGCTCGGGGGTGCCGATGGCGACGATCTCGCCGCCGGCTGCGCCGCCCTCGGGGCCCATGTCGATGACCCAGTCGGCGGACTTGATGACGTCCAGATTGTGCTCGATGACGAGCAGCGAGCCGCCGCCCTCGATGAGCTTGCGGAAGGCGGCGAGGAGCTTCTGCACATCGTCAAAATGCAGGCCGGTGGTGGGCTCGTCGAGGATGTAGAGGGTGCGCGATCCACCCCAGCCGGGGGACCGGCTGGGGACCCCGGTTTCGCGGGCCCTGGCTTTCGATTCGGGTGAGCCGGAGCCGTCGGTGGTTGAGTCGGCGCTGCGGGCTGAATCCGTGTTGTGGGCGGAGGCAGCGCGGGCGATGCCAGACCGTTCGATGATGCTGCGGGCCTGCGCGAGGTGCGAGGCGAGCTTGACGCGCTGGGCCTCGCCGCCGGAGAGCGTGGTGGCGGACTGGCCGAGGCGGACGTAGCCGAGGCCGACCTCGTCGAGGACGTGCAACTTGTCCACGATGCGCGGGATGCCCGCGAAATAGGAGAGCGCCTCCTTGACGGTCATGCTGAGAACGTCATGGATGTTGCGGCCTTTGTACCTGATGTCGAGCACGGTGGATTTGTAACGGGTAGCGTTGCATTCTTCGCAGGGCAGCTCGACGTCGGCGAGGAACTGCATCTCCACGGTGACGGTGCCGTCGCCCTCGCAGACATCGCAGCGGCCTCCGGGGACGTTGAAGGAGAAGCTGCCGGCGGTGAGGCCCTTGCGCTTGGAATCAGGCTGCGCCGCGAAGAGCGCGCGGATGTCGTCGAAGGCCTTGATATAGGTAACGGGATTGGAGCGCGGGGTGCGGCCGATGGGTGACTGGTCGACGAGGACGACGTCGTTGAGGTATTGCGTGCCGGAGAGAGCGCGGAAGAGGTGCGTGGGCTCGGGCTCGGCGCGGTCCGATCCGGGCTCACGGTTGAGCGCCTGCAGGAGCGCGCGGTAGAGCACCTGGTGGATGAGCGTGGATTTTCCTGAACCGGAGACTCCGGTGACGCAGCAGAGCAGGTTGAGGGGAATCTCAACATCGACGCCGCGCAGGTTGTGGATGCGCGCGCCGGTGAGCGTGAGATGTTCTTTGCCGGGTGTGCGGCGGACTTTGGGAACGGGGATGGTGAGGCGGCCGGAGAGGTATTTTCCGGTGATGGATTTCGGATCCGCTGTGACTTCAGCGACGGTGCCCGCGGCGAGGAGCTGACCGCCGAGTTCGCCTGCGCCGGGGCCGAGGTCGAGCAGGTGGTCGGCGGCGCGGATGACGTCGGGGTCATGCTCGACGACGAGGATGGTGTTGCCGAGGTCGCGCAGCGAGTGCAGGATACGGATGAGTTTGGCGGTGTCGCGGGTGTGCAGGCCGATGGAGGGCTCGTCGAGCACGTAGAGCGCGCCGACGAGACGAGATCCCAGGCTGGTGGCGAGCTGGATGCGCTGCGACTCTCCGCCGGAGAGCGTGGAGCTGAGGCGGTCGAGCGTGAGGTAGTCGAGGCCGACCTCGTGCAGGAAGTGGATGCGCTGGCGCACCTCTTCCAGCACTTTGCCGGCGATCTCAGTCTGCGCGGGCGTGAGCTGGAGGTCGTCGAAGAACAACTGCGCGGCGGAGATAGTGAGCGCGGTGACCTCGCAGATGTTTTTGGCGGGGCCGGTGCGCGGTGCGATGAGGACGGCGCGGGCCTCGGCGCGCAGACGCTGGCCGCGGCAGTCGGGGCAGAGCGCGTAGCCGCGATATTTGGAGAGAAATACGCGGACGTGCAGCTTGTACTTCTTGCGTTCGAGTGCGGCGAAGAAGCCGCGGATGCCGGGGTAAGCGCCGCGGCCCTCCCAGATCACGTCCTGTTGCGCGGCGGTGAGGTCGTACCAGGGAACTTCCGTGGGGATGCCGGCGGATTTGGCGAAGCGGAGCAACTCGCCGTGATGCGGGCGGTATTTGGCGGTGGTCCATGGGGCAATGGCGCCCTGCGCGAGGGTGCGTGTGCGGTCGGGGACGATGAGGTTGGGGTCGAAGTCGATGGTGTTGCCGAAGCCCTGGCAGCGCGGGCAGGCGCCGTAGGGATTGTTGAAGGAGAAGAGGCGCGGCTCGGGCTCGCGATAGGCGCGATGGCAGGTGGAACACTCGAAGGCGGAACTGAATCTGAGGCGGTTTTTAGAGACGAATGCGGGGGTCTCTCGACTCTGCTGCTGCGCAGCGCCGCTCGGGATGACGGCATCTTGGCCGGATATGGATTCGTCGTTGCGCGGGACGATGTGGAACTGCACCTCGCCGGACTCGCGCTAGCCGGTCTCGATGGCGTCGACGATGCGGGCGCGTATGTCTGAGGAGAGGGCGAGACGGTCGATGAGGACGAAGATGGGCCGCGTGAAGTCGAGTTCGAGGAGTGATTCGGGGGTGGAGAACTCGACGAGTCTTCCTGCGGAGACTGGGGCATCCGGTTCGGCTGCTGGCTGGTAGAGGCGGTTATAGCCGCGGCGGCGGAGCTCGGTGAGGCGGTCTTTGAGGGCGTCCGTGACGGAAGAAAGAGCAACCACGGATAACACGGATTGCGCGGATTTTTTTGAAACGGATTTCCTGGTGGGGACTTTAGGAGCGGGTTTTACTTCGGCCTGAGCTTCTTCGGCGATGGAGGACTCGCGGAGCGGTTCGAGTTTTACGTCGGCGCGGACGATGGGAAAGAGCGCATAGGCGCGTGTGGCCGGTTCTCCTTCCCGCCCGCCCAGCGCAAGCAGCGAGGCGACGATCTCATCGACGGTGTCATGCCGGACGACGCCGCCGCAGTGCAGGCAGGTGACGGTGCCGCAGCGCGCGAAGAGCAGGCGCACGTAGTCGTAGATCTCAGTGGCAGTGGCGACGGTGGAGCGCGGGTTGCGCGTCTGGTTCTTCTGCTTAATGGCGATGGCGGGGGCGAGGCCATCCATGTGGTCGACGTCCGGCTTCTCGATGCGTTCGAGGAACTGGCGGGCATAAGCAGAGAGGGATTCGACGTAGCGTCGCTGGCCCTCGGCGTAGACGGTGTCAAATGCGAGGGAGGACTTGCCGGAGCCGGAGACGCCGCTGACGACGGTGAGCGCGTTGTGCGGGATGTCGACGTCGATGGACTTGAGGTTGTGGGTGCGCGCGCCGCGGATGGTGATGTGGTCGAGTTCGGCGGGTCTGGCTGGTGCGGCGCCGGACGCGGGCCTGCCACTGGCGGGGGCAGGGGCTCGCTGCGAGGGGGTGGCCGCCGGTTGGTGCGGATCCATGACTGCGTTCACTTCTGGGATTGGAACAGGCATCGCCATCTTCCATTGTCCGACA